>DASZWD010000048.1 GCA_035546775.1 Acidimicrobiales bacterium | reverse complement strand
GCGACGAAGTTGCCGCCGCCAAACTCGCCGTACGGTTTGAAGTCGACGCTGGTCGGGACCAGATCACCGGTGTAGACCTTGACCCGGTTGGTGCCGGTCCAGACGCCCACGACGATCTCGGCGTGGCCGTCGCCGCTGAGGTCACCCATGGCGACGGTGAGGCCGCCGGGGAACGATGCGCTGCCGACCATGACGCCGCCGTTGCGCAGCGTGCCGTCGTGGTTGAACAGCCGCAGGTGCGGACCGCCGCCCGACCACGGCACCACGGCGATTTCCGCCTTGCCGTCGCCGTCGACGTCACCGGCGGCGACGTTGACGCCGCCGTTCCAGTTGGGCTGGGCGTTGGGGTCGATGTAGGCCATGAACCCGAACAAGCGGGTGCGGCCCTCGCCCTTGGTACCGGTCGTCACTTCGACGTCGGGGCCACCACCGGCACCCGGGCCGGTGATGATCTCGTCCTTGCCGTCGCCAGTGACGTCGCCGGTCGCAACCGTGACGCCACCGTGCCAGTCCGCGCTGTAGGCGAAGAAGCCACCGTCGACGGGCGTGAGCGTCTGGCCGTTGACCTTCCACACGATGACGTGCGGACCGCCACCCGGACCCGCTCCGGTGATGATCTCGTCGACGCCGTCGCCGTCGATGTCACCGGCGGCCACGAACACGCCGCCGCGGAACTGGCCGCCGGCGTAGGCGAACGTCGAGGTCAGCAACTGACCGGTGGCCGAGTACACCGACAGCACCGCGGGATCGCCGGGGCCGGACCCGGTGATGATCTCGTCGACGCCGTCGCCGGTGACGTCACCGCGCGCGACGCGCTTGCCCGCCGACGTGTTGCCGTCCATGAATCCGACGGTGGCGGTCGTGCTGCCGACGGAGAACGACTGGATGTGCGGACCGCCGCCCGGACCGGCGCCGGTGGTGATCTGCGGATGCGCCGTGTGCGGAACGGTCGTCGACGTCGTGGTGGTCTCGCCCGGCGTCGTGGTGGTCGTCGTCCCCTCCGTGTCGTCGTTGGTGATGGTGCCGTTGCCCGTGCCGTCCGAGATTGTGGCGTTGGTCGGCGAGCTGAGCGTGACCGTGTAGCCCTCGTCGGGCTCGACCGTCGTGTCGCCCTTCACCGGAACCGTGAGCGACTTGGTCGTGTCGCCCGGGTTGAAGGTGAGATCGCCCGACGTCGCGGTGTAGTCGTCGGGCTGGGTGGCGGTGCCGTCGGCCGTGGCGTAGTGCACGGTGACGGTCTGGCCGCTGGCCGGGGCGAGTGTGACGTGGAACGTCGCGTTGGTGGTGCCGCTGTTGCCCTCGGTCACCGTGGCGTTGTCGATCGACAGCGCCGACGCGTCGTCGTCGTCGATGATCGTGGCGGTGCCCGTCGCCGGTGTACCCAGCGTGGCGTTGCCGTTTGGCGAGCTGATCGTGGCGGTGAACGTCTCGTTCGGCTCGTCGAGAGTGTCGGCGATGACCGTCACGTCGAAGTCGGCCCGAGTCGCGCCCGGGTCGAACGTGAGATTGGCCGAGCCCGTGGTGTAGTCACCCGGCGACTTCGCCGTTCCATCAGCGGTCGCGACGTGGACGGTGATCGGCTTCGACGACGGGTTGCTCAGCGAAACGCCGAACGTGGCCGTCGTGTTTGTGCTCGACCCTTCCGTCACCGTCGTGTTGCCGATCGAGATCGTCGGTGCGTTGTCGTCGTCGGTGATCGTCAGCGTCGCGTCGCCATCACTGATACCGGCGCCGGACTGGTTGGTCAGTTGGACGTCGACGGTCTCGTTGTCCTCGTCGACGGTGTCGCCCACGACGGGAACGTCACAGGTCTTCGACGTCTCGCCCGGCGCGAACACGACCTTCGTCGCGGTGACCACGTAATCGCCCTTGCCGTCGCCAGTGTCGGCCGTCGCGTTGCCGCTGTTCGGCTGGGGCGTCGTGCAGTCGACGTCGACTTCCTGGCCTGACGCGGCCGACAGCGTGACCGTGAGGCTGGCTGCCGTGCTCGGGCTCAGGCCCGTGTTGCCTTCCGTCACCGTCTTGTCGGCGATCGACAGCGTGGGCGCGGCGTCGTCGTCGGTGATCTTGGCCTGGCCGACCGCGTCCGTGATCGACGCGTTGCCTGCGCCGGTCAGCTGCAGCTGGAAGTACTCGTCGGATTCGTGCTTCGTGTCGTTGACCAACGGCACGGTGACGGTCGCCGTCGTCTGCAGCGCGTTGATCGTGACGCACGTGCTGGCGGCGGTGTAGTCGGAACCCGCCACGGCAGCCGCGCCCGTTGCCGGGTCCTGGGGGCCGTCAGCGGTCTGGTAGCAGACCGGCACCGACGCGGTGTTGAGCGGCGGGCGGTTGACCGTGATCGTGAACGTCGACGGGCCACCGGACTCGCTCACGGTCGGGGCGTCGCTCACGCTGACGGTCGGGATGCTGCCGGTGTCGTCGTCGTGGATGAGGCCCTGTGCCTGGCCGTCGCCGATCGCCGCGTTGCTGGCGTTGGAGAGGTTGAGCACGAACGACTCGTCGCCCTCGGTGTTGTTGTCGCCCCGGATCGGGACCGTGACCGTCTTCGACGTCTCGCCGGGCATGAACTCGAGACCGGTACCCGGGGTCGGACTCGCAGCCGGGTCACCGCTGCCGCTGGTCGCGATGTAGTCGGCGTTGGCATCCGTCGAGCCCGACGTGGCCGTCCGGTCCGCCGTGGCGTAGTCGACGACGACTCGCTTGTTCGACGCGGGAGTCAGCGTGACGGTGAAAGTCATGTTGACGGTGCAGGTCTGCTGGGCGTCGAGGGTGTGCCCGCACGGCGTGTCGTTCTCGGTGACCGCCGCGGGGTCGGCGACGTCGAGGCGCGCCAGGGCGTCGTCGTCGACGATCTTGCCCTCCGCCATCGCCACGTTGGCGGCGTTGACGTCGTTGGTCGCCTTCAGCCGCAGCTCGACCCACTCGTCGAACTCGTCCTTGGTGTCGGGCGTGATCGGCACCAGAACATCGGCGGAGAGGTCGCCGGCGTGGATCGTGACCGGAGTGCCGGCCAATGCGGTGTAATCGGTCCCGGCGGTGGCGGCCAGCGGGGGCTGCACGCCCGGCGTGTTCGGATCGGTGTCGTTGGTCGGGTCGTGGGTGAAGGCGTAGAAGGTCTGGTCGGAGCCGGCCTTGGCCGACAGCGACGCGGTGAACTTCATGTTGACGGTGTCACCGGTGTTGCCCTCGACCTGCGAGGTATCGGGCAGGCTCAGACCCGGAGCCGCGTCGTCGTCCTGGATCGTGACCGTGCCGTTGGACCCCGCCACGAACGTTCCGCCGTTGCCGTTGGTGACCGTGCCGAGCGCGACGGTGAAGACTTCGTTGCCCTCGTCGATCGTGTCGCCCTTGACGTTGAACACGACGTTCTTCGACGTCTCGTGCGGGGCGAAGACGACGTCGCCGCTCTGGTCGACGTAGTCGACGCCGTTGGTTGCCGTATCGCCCTGCGCGCCCGTCGTGTAGTGGACCGTCACCGAGCTGGTGTTGTCCTGTGACAGCGCGAAGGTGACCACGACCGGCGAGTTGCCGAAGTTGCCCTCGGTCACGTTGGCGTTGTGGTTGGTGAACGTCGGCGCCGGGTTGACGTCGACCGTCGGTGAGCCGTTGGCTTGGGCCACCAAACGCGGCAAGCCGACGCCGGCTACGAGGGCCACCGCCGCAAAGGCAGCAATGGCGATGCGGCCCCGGCGCGAACCGGTGGCCCTGAACACATTCGGCACGTTGTCTCCTTCAAGCCCTGTCCCCACCCCCGGTGAGGGCCCCTGCCCCAGCAGGAAAAGCAACCGGCAGTTTCTCACAAAGCGCCCCCAAACGCCCGACAAACGCGCCAATTCTTTGACCTCACAGCGTTGACCTCTCCCAGAGCTAGAGGGTTTTTCTGCTGTCTGAGGCAGACTCACACCCGTGCACATCACCGCCAAAGCGGAGTACGCCATGCGGGCGTTGCTCACCCTGGCCGCACACGACGGCGGCCCACTCACCGCCGACAAGCTGGCGTCGGCGCAGTCGCTGCCGGTGAAGTTCCTCGAGAACATCCTCGTGGACCTCCGCCGGGGCGGGCTGGTGCGCAGCCAGCGCGGGTCCGAAGGCGGGTACCGACTCGCCCGCCCCGCGGCGGAGATCAGCGCCGCGGACGTGCTGCGCCTGGTGGACGGCCCGCTGGCGGAGGTGCGCGGGGTGCGCCCCGAAGCGGCGTCCTACGAAGGCCCCGCCGCCCACCTCCAAGAGGTGTGGGTGGCGGCTCGCGCGTCGTTGCGCGGGGTACTCGACAACGTGACCCTCGCGGACATCGCCAGCGGCAAATTGCCCAAGCGGGTTGCCGACCTCGCCGCCAACCCGGAGAACTGGCAAGCGCGGTGAACACCATCAAGCGCGACGGCAAGCCGATGCTCATGCTGTGGCGCGGCGTGCGGGTGCGCTGCCCGCGCTGTGGCGGCGGGAAGCTGTTCGTGCACTGGTTCAAGCTCAAGGAGCGCTGCCCGACCTGCGGCTACAAGATCGACCGCGAGTCGAACGGCGGGTTCTGGCTCGGCGGCTACGTGATGAACACCGCGCTCGGCGAGTCGCTGCTGGCGCTGTACCTGCTGTGGTTCGCCGCCAAGGTCATCAACAACCCCGACATGCGTATCGGGCCGTATCTGACTGTCGCCATCGCGCTCGCGCTGCTACCGCCGCTGATCCTGTTCCCGATGTCGCGCACGACCTGGATGGCCGTCGACATGCTCATCCACCCCCTCGAGCCGTGGGAAGTCGCCGACGCGGACTTGCACCGCGCCGACAGGAAGGACGCTACTTAGGCGTTCTTGGGCAGTTCGGAGAACGGCGTCGCCGGGTCGGGACCCGGCTCCTTGGGCAGACCGAGGGCGCGCTCGCCGATGATGTTGCGCTGGATCTGGTCGGTACCGCCGTAAATCGGCGGCGCCTGCGCGTACAGGGCGCTCATCGTGATCATGCCGAGGAACGGATTGCCGGTGGCCTTGTCGTTGACCTCGCGCTGCTCGTCCTTGTAGGCGTGCAGCATGCCGCTCGGGCCGAGGATGGCGAGGCCGAGGTCGCGCTGCGTGCGCACGATCTCGGACTGGCCGAGCTTGGCGATGTTGGCCATGCCGGGGATGTCGCCGCCGCGGGCGCGCACGCCCTTGAGGCGCTCGGCGTTGAGGCGGCCGATCTCACCGAGGGTGTGCAGCTTGGCGAGGCCCTGGCGGATCGAGGCGTCGTTCGCCTTGCCGTTGCCCTTGGCCATGCCGATCAGCATCTGGGCGCTCGACTGGCGCGTGCCGCCGCGGGGACGCGCCGCGCGCGACTCGGTGCGGGCCTGGACGAAGTCGCCGGCGCGCATCTCGAGGTTCTTGGCGATCGTGCCGGGCATGGCGCTCGCACCCGCACCGCCTCCGCCGGCGCCGAGACCGGCGCGCTCGTTGGCGAGGGTCGTGTTGGCCGCCGCCCAGCCGTTGTTGACGTCGCCGATGACCCAGTTCTCGGGGACGATGGCGTCGGAGATGAAGACCTCGTTGAACATGGCGTGGCCCGTCATCTCGACGAGCGGGCGCACGTCGACGCCGGGCTGGTGCATGTCGATGGCCATCCACGAGATGCCCTGGTGCTTCGGGGCGTCGGGGTTGGTGCGGGCGAGGAGCATTCCCATATCCGCCGTCTGGCCCATCGACGTCCACACCTTCTGGCCGTTGATGATCCACTGCTCGCCGTCCTTGACGGCCTTGGTCGTCAAACCGGCGAGGTCGGAGCCGGCGCCGGGCTCGGAGAACAGCTGGCACCACGCCTTCTGGCCGGTGACGATGTCGCGCACCAGCGTGTCGATCTGTTCCTGATTGCCGTGGGTGGCGATGGTGGGCGCCGCGAGGAGCAGGCCGAGGCCGCTCGGGGCACCGAGGGCGCCGTATTCGGCGATGGCGTTGGCGACGGCGACGGCGTCGGCGCGGCTGAGCTCACGGCCGTAGGCGTTCTTGGGCAGCGTCGGTGCCGACCAGCCGGCGGTACCGAGCTTTTCCCACCACTGGGCGACGGTGAGATCGGGGTCCCAATTCTCGTCCAGCCACGCCTGAAGCTCGTCGAGGATCTCGGCGCCGGAGCGCGTGTCGGTGGTCTCAGTGACAGCCATGCGGCAACGTTGTCAAAACTTGACCGAACGGTCAAGTTGCCGCCGCTGTGTGCGGAGTTGTCCGCTACCGGAAGAGGCCGGTGATCTCGCGCATGCGACCGAGGACCTCGGGCGTGAGCTTGGGCAGCACGTCGAGGGCGCCGAAGTTGTCGACGACCTGCTCGGGCCGGCTGGCGCCGGTGATGACCGTCGAAACGTGCTCGTTGGCCGCGCACCAGGCGATCGACAGCTGGGCCAGCGTGCAGCCGAGCTCGGTGGCGACGTCGCGCAGCTGCTTCACCGACTCGTTGCGCTTCGGGTCCTTCAGCATGTTCTGGAGCCACTCGTAGCCCGGCAGCGCGCCGCGGCTGTCCGACGGGATCTCGCCGTCGATGTACTTGCCGGTGAGCAGGCCGCTCGCGAGTGGTGACCACGTCGTGAGCCCGAGCCCGATGTCGTCGTAGAGCCGGGCGTACTCGCGCTCGACCTTCTTGCGTTCGAAGAGGTTGTACTGCGGCTGTTCCATCACCGGCTTGTGCAGGTTGCGTTTGTCAGCGACGTCCCACGCGGCGCGGATCTCGTCCGCCGACCACTCCGACGTTCCCCAGTACAGCGCCTTGCCCTGGTCGATGAGGTCGCTCATGGCCCACACCGTCTCCTCGATCGGCGTGTGCGGATCGGGGCGGTGACAGAAGATCAGGTCGAGGTAGTCGAGGCCGAAGCGCGCCAGTGAACCGTTGACCGCCTGGAACAGGTACTTACGGTTGAGCGTGTTGCGCCGGTTCGGTCCCTCGGCGAGGCCCCAGAAGAACTTCGACGACACCACGAAGGACTCGCGGTCCCAGCCGAGCTTGTCGAAGGCCTGGCCCATGATGCGCTCGGACTCGCCCGCGGCGTACGCCTCGGCGTTGTCGTAGAAGTTGCAGCCGGCCGCCTGCGCGGCGGCGAGGCAGTCGACCGCCTTGTCGACGTCGATCTGCGGGCCGAAGCTCACCCACGAACCGAAGCTCAACACGCTCACCTGCAAGCCCGAGCGTCCCAACCGTCGATAGATCATCTCTGCCATGCAAGAGTTCTAGCCCGTGTCGCTCGACGAGTTCGCCGCCGCTGGACTGTACGACCGGGACGCGCCGCGGGCCGACGAGCGCCGCGAATTGCTCGAGCATCTGGCGTCGCGCTTCGCCCTCGACGACATCATCGCGATGGCACAACAGACACCGCCGTACGTGATCGCGGCGTCGCTCGCAATGGAAGCGCCGACGTTCATCAGCGCGCGACAAGCGGCGGTTGCGGCCGGCGTGCCGATCGAGGACGTCAGGGAGTTGCGCGCCGCGCTCGGTTGGCCGGTCGTCGACGACGACGACGCGTCGCTGCCCGACACCGTCGTCGAAGACCTCGCGTTGTTCGCGCTGGCGAAGGCGTCGTTCGAGCCGGCGGCCGTGAACGAGTTCGTCCGCGTGCTCGGAGCCGCCGTGCTGCGGCTCATCGAGGCGGGCCGATCGATGATGTCGTCGAGTGCTGACCGAGAAGGCCGGGCGACGGAACTCGAGCTGTCGATGGCCAACGAGGTGTCGAACGCCGCGTGGAACGCCTTGCCGCCGCTGATCGGTCACGTCATGACGGAGCACGCCGGCAAGGAACTCGACTTCGCCACCCGGGTGAACGACGCCGATCTGCGCCTCGGGGTTGTCTTCGTCGACCTCGTGGCGTTCACGAGCTGGACGGCGTCGGTGTCGCCGGCGGTTCACGCCCGGGTGCTGGCGCGTTTCGAACGCGCCGCCTGGGAGATCGCCGTCGCGCACGGCGGCCGCCTGGTGAAGCTCATCGGCGACGAAGCGATGATCGTCGCACCAAGCGCGGCGGCCGCGTTGCAGGTCGCAACCGAGCTGGTGCGCTTCGCCGCCGCCGACGGCGAACTGCCGCGGGCGACGGCCGCCGCGGGTTTCGGTCCGGTGGTGGCGCGCGGCGGCGACTACTTCGGCGCGCTCGTGAACCTCGTCGCGCGCGCCATCAGCGTGGCACAGGCGAACGAAGTGCTGGTGACCGAAGACGTCGTGGGGCTGCTCGACGCCGGTGCGTGGCGCTGCGTGGAAAAGGGAACGTTCGACCTCAAGGGCGTGGACGCTCCGGTGACGCTGTGGCGCGTCGAGCAAGCGAGCACGCCGCCCAACTAGACATCGCTGCCGATGGCGCCGATCTCGTTTCCCGCACGTCTGAAGCAACTCGCCGACGAAGCCCCCGACCGCGTCGCGGTCACCTGCGACGGGCGACAGATCACCCGCGCCCAGCTCGAAACGCGCGCCGATACGCTGGCACGCCACCTGCGCGACCTCGGCGTCGGCGAGGGCGACCTCGTCACCATGGCGCTGCCCAACTCGATCGACTGGTACGTGACCGCGCTCGCCCTGTGGAAACTCGGCGCCACGCCCCAGCCGGTGTCGTACCGGCTGCCGGCCGTCGAGCTCGAGGCGATCATCGAGTTGGCGAACCCGCCGCTCGTGATCGGTACCGACGCCACGCCGACGTCGTCGCGCCCGCTGTTCAAGGTGAGCGAATGGCTGCGCGACAACCCCGCACCGTCGGGCGACACCGAGCCGCTGCCCGACAAGATCTCGCCGGCGTGGAAGGCGCCGACGTCGGGCGGCTCGACGGGTCGCCCCAAGCTGATCGTGTCGGGCGACCCGGCGGCGATGGACCCCGACGCCGCGCCGCCACTGATGACCCAGCGCGACGGCTGCATGGTGATGCCCGGCCCGCTGTACCACAACGCCCCCGTGGTGTGGACGTGCCAGGCGCTGCTGTGGGGCAACCACGTCGTGCTGCTGCCGCGCTTCGACGCGCACGCCACGCTGGCGGCCATCGAGGAGCACCGCGGCGATGTCGTCTACGTCGTGCCCACGATGATGAAGCGCATCTGGCGCCTGCCGATCGACGAGCGCGAGGCCTACGACCTGTCGTCGCTGCGCGTCGTGTGGCACCTCGCCGAGCCATGTCCGGTGTGGTTGAAGGAGGCGTGGATCGAGTGGCTGGGCGCCGAGAAGATCGTGGAGCTGTACGCCGGTACCGAGGCGCAGATGGCGACGATCATCACCGGACCCGAATGGCTGGCGCACCGCGGGTCGGTGGGCCGCGTGCCGCCGGGCCAGGTGATGATCACCGACGAGGACGGCAACGAGCTGCCGCCGGGGGAGATGGGCGAGGTGTGGATGCGCTCGGCGCGCGAGACGCCGACGTACCGCTACATCGGGGCGCAGGCGCGCCAGCGCGACGGCGGCTGGGAGAGCCTCGGCGACACCGGTTACCTCGACGCCGACGGCTACCTCTATCTCGGCGACCGGTTGTCGGACATGATCCTCAGCGGCGGCGCCAACGTGTATCCCGCCGAAGTCGAAGCGGCGCTGCAGGAGCACCCGGCGGTCGAGAGCTGCGCCGTCATCGGCTTGCCCGACGACGACCTCGGCAACCGCGTGCACGCCATCGTGCAGGCGAACGCTTCGACGTTCGACGCGGAGCACGTGAAGTCGTTCCTCGCCGAACGTCTCGTGCGCTACAAGGTCCCGCGCACCTTCGAACTCGTCAGCGAGCCGTTGCGCGACGACGCCGGCAAGGTGCGGCGCAGCGAACTGCGCGCCCAGCGCATTCCCAACTAGCGCGTAAGACTGCACGCGTGAGAGAACGGCTGCGGGCCCTGCCCGTGCTCGACCGCACGCTCTTCGGGATCGTCGCGGCGATCGCGCTGGCGACCGTGGTCGGTCTCATCGCGCTGTGGCCCAGCGGCGGGCTGCCAAAGCTCAACGAGCAAGGCAACACGTTGCCCTACGTCAAGGCGAAGGTAACGGGCGCCACCACGATCAGTTGCCTCGACCCCGACGAGAACCTGCCGACGCACTGCAAGCGGTACTCCGTGCGCGTGATCTCCGGCGTGAGCCACGGCCTGACGGGCTCGTTCCGCGTCTCGAATATCGACTTCTCCGTCCCGACGATCCACACCGGTGCCCGGGTCGTGCTCTCGTACAACCCGTACGCTCCCGCCGCCTACCGCTACTCGTTCGTCGAGTTCGACCGCTCTACGCCGCTGCTCGGCCTCTTCGTCGCGTTCGTGGTGGTGGTGATCGGCTTCGGGCGTTGGAAAGGCGTGCGCGCCCTGGCCGGCCTGGCCGTCAGCGGCGCCGTGGTCGTGCTGTTCTTGCTGCCGGCGTTGCTGAACAACCACAACTCCACGCTCGCCGCCCTGATTACGACGTCGGTCGTGGGCTTCGCCGCGCTCTACATCGCGCACGGGGTGACCCGCGCGACAACGGTCGCGTTGATCGGCACGTTCGCGTCGGTGGGTCTCATCACGGCGATGGCCGTCATGTTCACCGCCCTGGCGAACTTGACCGGCCTCTCCGACGAGTCGTTCCAGCTGCTGCGGGTGACGGCGAGTTCGCTCGACCCCCGCGGCGTCCTCGTCGCCGGCATCGTGATCGGCGCCCTCGGCGTCCTCGACGACGTGACGGTGACCCAGGTCTCGGCCGTCAACGAGTTGCGCGCCGCCAATCCCGAAATGACGGGGCGCGATACGTACCGCGCCGCCGTGCGCATCGGTCGCGATCACGTCGCGTCGACCGTCAACACCCTCGTGCTCGCCTACGTCGGTGCCGCGCTGGCGCTGCTGCTGTTCTTCTTCCAGGAGGGACGCGCGGTCGCGCAGGTGCTGAACCGTGAGGTCGTGGCGGTCGAGATCAGCCGCGCGCTGATCGGCTCGATCGGCCTCATCATCGCCGTGCCCGTCACGACCGCCCTGGCGGTCGCCGTGCTCGTGCGCGCCGACGACACCCCGTGAGCGCCGGCCATACACACGGCCGCGACGGCGGCAACCTCCACATTCCCGCTCCCCTGGCGCGACGGCTGACCTTCACCGTCGTGCCCTTTGCCGTCATCGTGCTGGTCGGCATTGTGGTGCTGTGGCCCCACGGGCGCGGGCCGAACCTGACCGACGTCTTCGGTAGCCAGAAACTGATCAAGGCCACCGTCGTGTCCGTCGACTCCGGTGATTGCGCGAACGGCGACTGCCGGGTCGTACAGGTGCGCCTGCGGGACGGCCCGCACAAGGGTGCGATTGTGACGCTGCAGTCGAGTGGCACCGCCGGGCCAGCGATCCACCTCGGCGACCGCGTCGTCGTGGGTTCGTCGACCGACGGCGGCGGGCGCTCGTACTTCTTCGCCGACTATGACCGCGACTTCCCGCTGCTGGTGCTCGGGTTGTTGTTCGTGGGCGCCGCCGTCGTGTTCGGCCGCGTGAGCGGGCTGCGCGCCCTCGCCGCCCTGGTGGCGAGCCTGGTCGCCCTGGTCGCCTTCGTGATCCCGTCGGTCCTGCACGGCCACAGCCCGATCGCCGTAGCGCTGGTCGGCGCCGCCTTCATCATGCTGGTGGTGCTCTACGTCACCGGCGGATTCAACACCCAGACCACCGTCGCCGTCCTCGGCACGCTGGCCAGTCTCGCGTTGATTGCGGCGCTCGCGTGGATCTTCGTCCAGGCAAGCAAGCTCACCGGACTCGCCGACGAGGACGCCGCCTACCTCTCGGCCGCGGCATCGAGCATCAACCTGCAAGGCCTGTTGCTCGGCGGCATCATCATCGGTTCGCTCGGCGTGCTCGACGACATGACGGTCACGCAGGTATCCGCGGTGTGGGAACTGCGGCGCGCCAACGACGAGTACGACGCCCGCACCCTGTATCTCGCCGCTGAGCGCGTCGGACGCGACCACATCGCGTCAACGGTCAACACCTTGGTGCTCGCCTACGCCGGCGCGTCGCTGCCGCTGCTCATCTACTTCACGCAATCGAATGTGCACCTGCGCCAAGTGCTGACCAGCGAAGTCGTCGCCGTCGAGATCGTGCGCACCCTCGTGGGCAGCATCGGCTTGATCGCGTCGGTGCCGATCACGACCGCGCTCGCCGCGTACGTCGTCACGCGCCCGCACGTCGAGGCCGAAGCCGACCTCCACTAGCGGCGGTGCCGAGGTACCCGGCGGTGATGACGGCGAGGATGGCGAAGCTGGGCGGCACCTTCGGCACGACGTAGCTGAACGTCATCCCGGCCCAGAGTGCGACCACGGCTACGGCAACGGCAAGCGCCATTCCGCGATAGGGCCGCGCGGTCAGGCGCATCGCGATGCCGGCGGGTCCCGCGAGGAGCCCCAGGATCAGCAGGGCCCCGACGGCCTGGGTCGCTTCAGCTGCCGTTGCGCCCACCAGGGCGAGGAAGACGTAGCCAAGGATGCGCACGGGCACACCGCGCGCCGATGCGACGTTTCCGTCGAGGCTGGCGAACAGCAGTGGGCGCGCGATGACGATCCCACCGGCGAGTAGGACGATGGCGATCACGACCGCGGTGCGCGCCGCGGCGGCGTCGAGTCCGAAGATGGACCCGAACAAGACGCTGACGCCCGCAGTGCCGTGACCGGTGCTGTGTCCCGTCGTGAATATCGACAGCGCCAGGACGCCGAGACCCAGAATCCAGGCGAACGTGGCGCCGATCGTGACGTCGTCGGCGCGTCCCTGCGGTCCGATGGCGCCGAGCAACAGCGCCGTGCCGATGGTGGCGGCGAACAACCCGAGGCGAGCGTCGACACCGAGCGTGAGCGCGATCAACGCCCCGGTGAAGGCGACGTGGCTCAGCGCGTCAGCGGTGAAGATCTGGCTGCGCAGGACGAGGAAGTACCCGATCAACCCCGCGGTGGCCGCGATCGCGGTGCCGGCGACCAGCCCGTGGCGCATGAAGGGGTGGCTGAGCATGTGGCCGAGCCCGACGACGGGGTTGAGCGAAGCGATCACGACGCCTGCAGCACTCGACGGGATCGACGCGGCACAGCCGCGGTGAGCACGACTGCGATCAGGTACGCGCCGAACGCGACCGTCGTGACGTAGAACCCGATCGGGTAGCTCGAGTAGTACGCCAGCGCGAGGCCCGACCACGTGACACCCAGGGCGAGCGCGACGGTCAGCCCGACACTGAACACGGGATTGGTGGTGATTCGCTGCGCGGTGGCCGCAGGCAGCACGAGGAGCGCGAACACCAGCAGCGAGCCCGTGATCTGGCTGGTGGCCGCAGCGGCCACGCCCAGCAGCACGAGGAACACCGCCGACAGGAGCCGCACCGGTACTCCGCTCGCCGTGGCCACGTCGGGGTCGACAGAGGCAAACAACAGCGGGCGCGCCACCACCGCCAACGCGATCAGTCCTGCGGTCGCGATCGACGCGAGCCAGACAACACCCGCCGTCGTGATGCCGAGGAAGCTGCCGAACAGCAGGGCGTTGATGCCGTTGAGGTTGCCCCGGTACAGCGACACGAACAGGAACCCACACGCCAGGGCGAAGGCTTGGACGGTGCCGATCACGGCCGACTCCTCGCTGAAGGACCGGCGGCCCGACTGCGGCTGCGCGGCGATGACCAGTGCCGCGGCAAGGCAGAACGCGAAGAAACCGAGATTGGCGCTGGCGCCGATGAGGACGGCGCCGGCCGCGCCGGGAAAGCCAACCACGGCCAGGGTGTGGCCGGCGAAGGACTGGCGGCGCAACACCATGAACCAGCCAACGCAGCCCGCGGTGACCGCCGCGATCGTGCCGGCGCGGAACGCGTTGACCATGAAGGGGTACTCGAAGAGCTGGCGAAGGTCGCGCGCGACGTTCCAGCTCAGCTCCGGGTTGACCCCCGCGAGCATCAGTGGGAGTGCCGGTCGTGGTGGTGGGCCGGCGGCTCGGGGTGACCGACCACCACCAGCCTTCCGTCGGAGGCCGACAGGACCTCGATGGGCGTGCCGTATAGCTCGCTAAGCGTGGCGCTGGTGATGACGTCGCGCGGCGCCCCGATCGCCGCGCCGCCGGGTCCGAGGTAGATCACCCGGTCGAGATAGCTGGCGACGGGGTTCACGTCGTGGGCGACGAGCATCACGGTCATGTTCTGCTGGCGACAGATGTCCGCGACGAGACCGGCCACTGCGGCCTGGCTGGGGAGGTCGAGGCTGTCGAGCGGCTCGTCGAGCAACAGCATCCTGGGCCGGCGGACGAGAGCCTGAGCGATCAGGAGCCGTTGCTGCTCGCCGCCGGAAATCTGCCCAATAGGGCGGTCGGCGTAGGCGCTCGCACCGACCAGCTCGATGACTTCCTCGATGCGCGCCTGCGCCTCGCGATGGCGCTGTCGCCCGAACAGCGGCAACGGCACGCCCCAGCGGTCGCCGTCGAGGCCGAGGCGGACGACGTCGACGCCCCGGATCCGCAGCCCCGCGTCGAAGCTGCGGCGCTGGGGCAGGTATCCGATTTCGTGACGCGTCTCGCCGGCGGGACGACCGAGGACCACCGCGGTCCCGCCGCTCAGCGGTTGCAGCCCGAGCAGCACCTTGATCATCGTCGACTTACCCACACCGTTGGGTCCGAGGATCGCAACGAATTCGCCGGTTCCCACCGTGAGGTCGACGTCGCGCCAGATCGTGCGCGCGCCGGCGCGTACCGACGCGCCGCTCAGTTGTACGGCGACGGGGACCGCAGCGGGTTCCGACCTACGCCCGCTCGCTCGTTCGATCGACACGGCGCCCATGATCTCGCGCGGCGACCGTTACTTCCCGGTTGCCGCTGCCAGCGCCGCCTCGAGGGCGCGCAGTTCCGCTGTCTGCCACGCCTGGAAGGTGGCACCCTCCGGAGTGAGCGTCTCGGTCACGGTCGCGACGCCGATCGCCTTTGCCTTGGCGGCGTTGACGAGCCGCTGGACGTCGGGCGTGGAGTTCTGGCTGTTGAACACGAAGACCTTGATGGCCTTCGACGCGATCTGTTCGTCAACGGTGGCCTTGTCGGCCGCGGTCGGATCGTTGCCTTCGGCGATGGCGTCGAGGAACGACTCCGGCGTGACCAGGTCGAGACCGAGGGCGGTGGAGAGCGGGGCGAAGATGCTTTCGGACGCGCCGACCGGCGTGCCGGTGTACTTGGCCTTGATGTCGGCGATCACCGCGTGGTACTCGGCGAGGCCCGTCGACTCGAAGGCGTCATGTTGCTGGTCGAAGTACGCGGCGTCGGCCGGGCGCAGCTTCTTGTACTCCGCAGTGATGGCGGTGATGACTTTCTCGACGGTGGTCGGCGAGTACCACTGGTGCGGGTTGTCGCCCTCCTTCAGCCCGACGAGATCACCGACCTTGGTGATGGCGCGACCCGATACCGGGTTGGCGCTCAGGAGCTTGTCGGCCCACCCGTCATACCCAATGCCGTTGACGATGACGTACTTCGCCGAGGCGATCTCGCGCCCGTCGCCCGGCGTCGGCTCGTAGTCATGGGGATCGGTGTCGGGGTTGGTGATGAGGCTGGTGACGCTGACCCGATCGCCACCGAGTTGCGTGGCGATGCTGCCCCAGAAGTCCTCGGCCGCGACCACGGCCAACTTGCCGCTCGCCGACTTGGGCGACTTCGAATCACTGCCGCAGGCCGACAGGGCGAGGACGACACATAGGGATATCGCGATACCGCCCAGCAGGCGGCGTGAGAGACGGGACATGGTCGGTAAGCTAAGCGAGAATGATTCTCATTACAAGCTGGGGCGCGGATGGGGGAACAATCCCTCTGGGTACCATCCGGCGGTGCGCGTCCCCGTCGCCGTCCTCTTGGTGATCGCGATGGGACTCGGAGGGTGCGGGCGCGGCGGGACTTCGACGGCGACGTCCACGTCGACACGCGTGACGACCGCTCCGGCGTCCACCACGACGACGACCGCCGCCTGGGTGGTGGGAGCCACCGCCTTGCCACTGCGACCCGACGGGCTAGGCGAGATGCTGCCGACGCCGGCGCCGTTGGTCGACCGCCGCTTACCGACCAAGGACCTGCTGCCGCCGCCGTCGTCGGGTGCGTTTGCCTCCACCATCAGCCCGATCAGTGACGCGATCCGGACCCGCATGGGTGAGACGTATCACGACGGATGCCCCGTCACCCTGAGCGAGCTGCGATATCTGACGGTGTCGTTTTGGGGCTTCGACGATCGCGCCCACACGGGAGAGCTGGTCGTCAACCAGTCACAAGCGAACAACGTGGTGCAGGTGTTCGCCACCTTGTTCGCCCACCGTTTTCCGATCGAGGAAATGCGCCTGCCTACCACGGCCGATCTCGACGCCCCCCCGACGGGCGACGGCAACAACACGGCGGGCTTCGTGTGCCGAAACTCCCGCGGTACTTCCAGCTTCTCGGCCCACGCCAGCGGCCTCGCCATCGACGTCAACCCGTTCCAGAACCCCTACAGCAAGGGTGACATCGTGCTGCCGGAACTGGCGTCGGCCTACCTCGATCGCTCCAACCATCGACCCGGCATGGTCTACGCCGGCGACGTCGTCCAGCGCGCCTTCGCGTCAATCGGCTGGAGCTGGGGCGGCGCCTGGCGCAGCCCCGTCGACCGGATGCACTTCACCGCCACTGGTCACTAGGCGCGTGCGTCGTCCGAACTCAAGCCACCCAGGCAGGCGCCCGGGGTTACGGTCTCGGGCGATGGCCGCTCCGATGAATGACGACGCGCGCCGCGCCTTCCTCTCCGAGGGCACGCGCACCGGGAAGCTGGCAACGACGATGCAGGACGGCTCGCCCCACGTGACGCCGATCTGGTTCGTGCTCGACGGCGACGACATCGTCTTCACGACCCACGAATCCTCACTCAAGGGCAAGGCGCTGCTGCGCGACGGCCGCGTCTCGATGGTGGTCGACGACCAGGCGCCGCCGTACTCCTTCGTGATGGTGAAGGGCACCGCCGTCGTCTCGCGTGACCTCGACGACCTCGTGGCGTGGGCCACGAAGATCGGCGGCCGCTACATGGGCGCCGAGCGCGCCGCAGAATTCGGGCAGCGCAACGGCGTCGACGGCGAACTGCTCGTCCGCATCACGCCGACCAAGACCGTCGCGCTGGCCAACGTCAGCGGCTACTAGAGCGCGGCGCGCCAGGGCGTCACGTCGAGCCCGGGATATTTCGCCTCGAAGGCGTCGACCATCGCCGCGTTCCAGTAGGGGTGCCCCGGGCGCGGGATCGAGAACAGCGCCAGCTCTTCGGGGGTCTTGCCGCGGGCGAAGCGGGCGAACGTCGGGTCGTTGCCGAGGCGACCGTAGGCGTCGTAGCTGAACCACTCGGCGGCCGCCGGCCGGTAGCCGACGACGATCACGAACCGCGACGCGTCCGCCCGCGCGAAATCGGTGCCGCGGTGCCACACGTCGGAGCGGTACGCCAGCAGCGTGCCCCGCTTGGCCGTGGCGACGACTTCGTGCTCGTACAACTCGTCGTAGGAAACCTTCGACCGGCTGCGCGGCACCAGCCGCGGTGGGGCGCAGTCCTCGTCCACGTCGGACAGGAACAGGAACGCCTCCATGTGCCAGTAACCCGGCTCCATGCGCGCCGGGATCAGCGAGTGATTGCCGTCCTGGTGGATCGGCTGCTCGTAGTTGATCGCGCCCGCCCACTTGCCCCACACCGCCCCTTGGTAGACGCGCAGGTCGTCGTCGGCGAGCGCATGGCGGGCGAACTCGACGATGCGCGGGTGCACGAACAGGTCGTTGAGCCGGCGCCCGCCGTGCACGGGAAACCCGCGCATCCCGTCGAATTGGCTGCCCCGGAACTGCTTGCCCACCGGCGTCCCGTCCCCGTAGCGGCTGGCGCGGTTGTAGTCGTCGAAGGTGTCCTCGGCGTAGAGGCGCTCGAGTTCAGGGGCGACGGCGTCGACGTCGTCGGTCGGCACGAGCCCCTCCACGAGGGCCCAACCTTCTTCCTGCCACTGGCGCGCCGCGTCCGCGAATTCATAGGCCATGCGCGGAGGGTACGTTCACCGTCATGGACGATGCGGCTCAAATTGCCAAGCAGCTCCTGAGTGGCGACACCGCGCTGTGGCCGTCACCCAACGTGGCCGACACCCGCCTCGGGTGGCTCACGATCGCCGAGCGGTTGGCGGCGGAGGCCACTGAGCTGCGGGCGTGGGCCGACAGCGTCGAGCGCTCCCGCGTCGTGCTGCTCGGCATGGGCGGCTCCTCGCTCGGGCCCGAAGTACTGCGCGCCGCCATCTTCAGCGACCACCTCACGGTGCTCGACACCACCGAGCCCTCGACGGTCGCCGCCGCCACCGAGGACTTGTCGGACGCGCTGATCCTCGTGTCGTCGAAGTCCGGCGGCACGCTCGAAGTGCAGACGTTGCTGGCGCGCTGCTGGGAACGCCAGCCCGACCCGGCGCGCTACGTCGCCATCACCGATCCCGGCACCGGGCTCGACGCCCTCGCCACCGAGCGCCGGTTCAGTCGTGTGTTCCGCAACGACCCGAACATCGGCGGGCGGTACTCGGTGCTGTCGTATTTCGGTCTCGTGCCCGCCGCGCTCCTCGGCTACGACGTTGCCGCGCTGCTCGAGGCGGCCGCGAGCGTCGACGCCGTCGACGCGGTGCAGCACGGCCTCGACATGGGCGCTGCCGCCTTGGCCGGGCAGGACAAGGCGACGATCCGGGTGCCCGAGGCCTACAGCGAGTTCGGGTTGTGGGTCGAGCAGCTGATCGCCGAGAGCTTGGGCAAGCACGGCAAGGGCGTCGTGCCCGTTCCGACGACGGAACCCGAACACGGACCTGACCGCCACGAGATGACGGTGACGCTGTCGTCGCCCGAAGACCTCGGGCGCGCCTTCGTGTGGTGGGAGTTGGCGACGGCCGCTGCCGGTCACGCCATTGCCGTCGACCCGTTCGACGAACCGAACGTGGCCGAGAGCAAGGCCAACACCCAGCGCGTCCTCGACGCGCTGCCGTTGCCGACGTTGGAGACGGCGCCGGCCGACGGCGTGATCGACTGGCTGCGCACGGAGGTCCAACCCGGCGACTACGTGTCGCTGCAGGCTTACATGCCCTACGGCGACTCGTTCGGCCTCGACCAGACGCGTCACCGGATCGGCGACGCGCTCGGCGGCGTGGCGGTGACCGCCGGCTTCGGCCCACGCTTCTTGCACTCGACCGGGCAGCTGCACAAGGGCGGTCCGAACACCGTGGTCGTGGTGCAGATCGTCCCACGCTCGCCCCGACCGTCGTTGCCGATTCCGGGATTCGGGTACGACTTCGCCACGCTCATCGACGCGCAAGCGATCGGCGACCACCAGAGCCTCGTGCAGCACGGTCGCCGCGTGCTGCGCGTCGCGGCCGACGACTTTGCGGAGATCAACTAGATGCGACTCGCCATGATGGGCCTCGGCAAGATGGGCGCGGGCATGAGCCGGCGCCTGATGAAGGCGGGCCACGAAGTCGTGGGCTTCGACCTCAATCCCGATGCCGTCGCCGAACTCGCGCGCGACGGCGCCATCGCCGCGGCGTCGCTCGAGGACGCGATCAAGCAGCTCGACGCGCCCCGCGTCGTGTGGCTGATGCTGCCCGCCGGTCGCCCGACGCAAGACACCATCGACCACGTCGCCGGGATCCTGCAGGGCGGCGACATCATCATCGACGGCGGCAACTCACGCTTCACCGACGGCGTCGCCCGCGCCGCCGCGCTGCAACTCAAGGGCATCCATTTCGTCGACGCCGGCGTGAGCGGCGGCATCTGGGGTCTCGAGAACGGCTTCTGCCTGATGGTCGGCGGCGCGGACGACGCCATCGCCACCACGCGGCCGATCTTCGAAGCCCTCGCGCCGCCCGACGGCTTCGCCCACGTCGGTCCGCCGGGCGCGGGTCATTACGTGAAGATGGTCCACAACGGCATCGAGTACGGGATGATGCAGGCCTACGCCGAGGGCTTCGAGTTGCTGGGCGCGGCGTCGGAGTTCAACCTCGACTTGCACCAGATTGCCGACGTGTGGCGCAACGGGTCGGTGGTGCGGTCGTGGCTGCTCGACCTCGCCGAGCGGGCGCTCGCCGACGACGCCACCCTCGACGACATCCAACCCGTCGTGGCCGACTCCGGCGAAGGCCGCTGGACGGTGGAGGACGCCATCAACCGCGCCGTACCCCTCCCCGTCATCACCGCCGCGCTCTACACCCGCTTCGCGTCGCGTGACGTCAACGCGTTCGCGCCCCGCCTGCTCGCCGCCCTGCGTAACCAGTTCGGCGGTCACGCCGTGCTCGTCGCCGACCAGGCACAGCACCCCGACCCGAAATCATGACAAGACAGGCGCCGCCGGCGGCCTTCGTCATCATGGGGGCGTCGGGTGACCTCACCACGCGGAAACTGCTCCCGGCGCTCGCGCGTCTTCACGCCGGCGGCCTGCTACCGCACGGCTTCGCCATCGTCGGCACGGCTCGGTCCGAGATGAACGACGAGCAGTTCCGCCAGCTGCTCCACGACGCCGCGCCGAAGGGCGGCGCCGGCTGGCGCGACGTGATCAGTCGCTCGCGCTACGTGGCGGGCGAGTACCACTCGCCCTTGACGTACATCAATCTCGGCGAGGTCCTGCGCGAGGTCGACAACGCGTGCGCGACCGGTGGCAATCGCATCTTCTACCTGGCCACACCACCGGCGGTGTTCGGGACGATCGTCGAGCGACTCGGTGGCGCGGCGATGAACAAACCATCCGAACACGGTTCGTTCGTGCGCGTCGTCATCGAGAAGCCGTACGGGAGGGATCTCAAGACCGCAACGGAACTCGACCACACGGTCCACACCGCCTTCGACGAGTCGAGCGTGTATCGCATCGACCACTACTTGGGGAAAGAAACCGTGCAGAACGTGTTGGCGCTGCGCTTCGCCAATGCGATCTTCGAGCCGATCTGGAACCGGCGCTATATCGACAACGTGCAGATCACCGTCGCCGAAACGCTCGGCATCGGTCATCGAGGCAGCTTCTACGAGACCGCCGGTGCGCTGCGCGACATCGTGCAGAACCACGTGCTGCAGGTCTTGACGCTCGTTGCCATGGAACCTCCGGCGCGCATCCAGCCCGAGGAGATCCGCGACGAGAAGGTCAAGGTGCTGCGCGCCATCGACATCATGAGCTCCGACGAGGTCAACGACTACACCGTGCGCGGCCAGTACGGGCCCGGCGAGGTTCTCGGCGAGCGGGTCGAGGGCTACTGCGACGAAGAGGACGTGGCGCCTGACAGCCACACCGAGACGTACGTGGCAGCAAGGTTCATGGTGGACAACTGGCGCTGGAACGGCGTGCCCTTCTTCGTGCGCACGGGGAAGCGACTACGGGCCCACACCACTGAGATCGCCATGGAGTTCAAAGACGTTCCGCATCTGCCGTTCAAGGCGATGGACGCGACCGGCTTGGGCTCCAACGTCCTCGTCGTGCGCGTGCAGCCCGACGACGGCATCACGCTGCGCTTCGGCGCCAAGGTGCCAGGGCAGGACTTCCGCGTGCGCACCGTCGACATGGATTTCACCTACGCCGACGCCTTCACCGAAGAGTCACCCGACGCCTACGAACGCCTGCTGCTCGACGCGCTCGTCGGTGACCCGACGCTGTTCATCCGCGAGGACGAGGTGCGCAACGCGTGGAAGATCTGCGACCCGATCCTCGACGCCTGGGCCGAAGGGCGCTCGCCACTGGCGCACTACCGCGCCGGCACGTGGGGTCCGAAAGAGGCCGATCGCCTGCTGGCGCACGAGGGCCGCGCCTGGCACGAACCGTGCTGCGGTTCATGACGTGTACGGCGAGCTACGCGTCGTCGACGATGTAGCCGACTGTTTCGTGAGCCGCGTCGTGGATGCCTGGCGCGACCGGCCACGGGCGTTTTTCAGTCTCGTGGTGTCCGGTGGCGACCTGGCGCGCCGGTGTTACGAGCACCTCGCCGCCCACGCCCGCGACGTCATCGACTGGTCGCTGGTCGACGTCTACTGGGGCGACGAGCGGCTTGTCCCGCGCCGGCATCCCGACTCCAACGAACTGCTGGTGCGTCAAGCACTGATCAACCGCCTGCCACCGATCCGGGGTGTGTTCCCCATGCGGGTCGAGTCGACGGCCGACGAGTACGACGCCTTGGTGCGCGCTGCCGCGCCCTTCGACGTGATCCATCTCGGCCTCGGTCCCGACGGCCACACGGCGTCGTTGTTCCCGCAGTCGGCCGGACTCGACGCGCCGATCGACCGCTACGTCGTCGACAACGAGGACCCGCTCGGCCACAACTTCCACCCGCGGCGAACGCTCACCTTCGCCGGCATCGCGCTCGGCGACCTCGTGCTGGTCACCGTCGACGGCGAAGCCAAACGCGACGCGCTCGCCCGCGTGCGCGCCGGCGACCCGTCGGTGCCCGCTGCGTACGTCCGCGCCCCGCGCGTGGAATGGTTGGTAGGTGAATCCGCGCTTTGAAGGTCGCACCGCTGTCGTCACCGGCGCCGCATCCGGCATCGGTTCGGAAATCACCCGGCTGCTGATGGAAGAAGGCGCCCGCGTCTTGGGCGCCGACGTCGACCCCACGAATGTTCCGGCGGGCGCGTCCGCCTTCAAAGCCGACGTGTCGAACGAGTCCGACGTCAACTCGATGGCCGCGGCGGCGATCGAGGAGTTCGGCCACATCGACATCCTGTGCAACAACGCCGGTATCGGTTCGGTGCACGACGTGCTCGGCTGCTCGCTCGACGAGTGGGAAAAGCTCTTCGCCGTCAACGTGCGCGGCGTGTTCTTGGGCATCAAGGCGGCGTTGCCCTCGATGCTGGAGCGGGCGCACGGCGTCATCGTCAACACCGCGTCGGTTGCCGGGATGATGGGCCTGCGCGATCGCGCCGCCTACTGCGCCACCAAGGGCGCCGTCATCTCGCTGACCCAGCAGGTGGCCGTCCAGTACGCCGGCACGGGCGTGCGCTGCAACTGCGTATGCCCCGGCACCGTCGACTCGCCGTGGGTCGGCCGGCTGCTGGATCAGGCCGACGATCCCGCCCTGGCGCGCGAGCGCCTGGTGGCGCGGCAGCCACTCGGTCGCCTCGGTCAGCCGACCGAGGTCGCGAAAGCGATCCTGTACCTGGCGTCGGACGACGCGTCGTTCATGACGGGTTCGTCACTCGTCATCGACGGCGGCATGACCGTCGTCTGAGAGCGGCGCGATCCGGCTCTTTGGGCTCTGGCGGTCGCTGTGCGACCGCCAGAGCCCAACGTCCGCAGGAATGCCCGGTCGTCCGCGAACACCGGTCAACCACACCAACGGCATCGTCGCGTTGCAGTTAGGAGAGGCGGGTGACGTGGTCGCCGCGGCGGATCGTGCCGGGTTGGACGACGCGGGCGTTGCGGCCGCGGAGGTTGAGGGCGATGCCCGGGCCGGTGTTGATGAAGCGGGTGGCTTCGGCGCCGAAGCGTTCGGTGAACTTCTTGCAGCCGCGATGCGGCTTGGCGGTGATCTCGATGACGGCGTCGCCGACGGCGAGACGCGATCCCGCCGGCAGGTGCTGGGTGCTGAGGTCGAAGTCGACGTAGAGCTGGTCGCCGGCGAGAGGCCAACGGTCCACCGAGCCGGCGACGAGTTGCGCGACCCGGGCGTTCATGATGTTGAGCTGCGCCTCGGGATGCGGTGAGCCGTCGGGCGTGCTCGAACTCGGACGCACCGACCAGGTGTCGCCGACGAGGCCGACGGCGAGATCGAGCTGACCTTCCTCGAGCACCTCACGCTCGCCGAGCGCCGGCCGGCGCACGATGAGGTCGAGCGTGCCGGCGTCGGTGGGCGACTCCCGGATGTAGCCGAGCCCCGCCGCCAGTTCGTCCGCCCCTACGTGCACACCCTCAGTCCACCACGACGGGATTCGTCAGCACGCCGATTTTCTCGATGTCGACCTCGCACACGTCGCCGTCGGTCAGGTAGATCGGCGGCGTACGGGAGAAGCCGACACCGAAGGGCGTGCCCGTCGCGATGATGTCGCCGACTTCCAGTGTCATGAAACGCGAGCAGTAGGCGATCAACTCGGCGACGCCGAAGATCATCTCGGACGTGTTGGAGTCCTGCAGCGTCTCGCCGTTGACGCGGCACTTGATCGCCAGGTTCTGCGGATCGGGGATCTCGTCGGCGGTGACGATGGAGGGACCAAGCGGGCAAAACGTGTCGAACGACTTGCCCCGCACCCACTGCTGGTCGCCGAACTGGGCGTCGCGGGCGGAGACGTCGTTGCAGCACGTGTAGCCGAAGACGTAGCTCAGGGCGTCGGCCTCGCTGACGCGGCGCGCCTTGGTCCCAATGATCACGGCGAGTTCGGCTTCGTAGTCGACCTGCGACGAGTCGGCGGCCGCCCAGCGGATCGGGTCACCGTCGTAACAGATGCTGTTGTTGGTCTTGACGAAGATCAGCGGCGACTTCGGCGGCTCCATGCCCGACTCGCGGGCGTGGTCGGCGTAGTTGAGGCCGATGGCGAGCACCTTGCTCGGCGGGGCGATGTCGGTGAAGGCAACTCGTGCCATTAGTGCTCCTTGATCAGGTCGACGTAGAGCGCCGAGCGGCGGCCCGTCGGACCACCGTCGGCGAAGGCTTCGATTGTGGTGTCGCCGGCCGGCAGGTCGACGGCGAAGTCGTACTTGGTGCACTGCAACACCCAGGGCGTCGTGTAGGTGGCGTCACCGACGCGCAGGTTGACCGCGCCGTGGATGTCGGGACGCGACCACACGAAGGGCTCGAGGCGCACCTCGACACGCGCGGTGGTGGCGTGCGCGACCGTGATCTCCCACCATCCCGCCGTCGTGCCCATCCAGCCCGCCAGCTCACCCATGTCGGCCAGCGAGTCGTCGATGCGCCAGTCCTGGCGGGTGAGGGTGACGGTGTCCTCGCCGGGCGCGCCGATCACGATGCGCGGCGCGGCGAACGGTTCGGGACGCGTGGCGCAGATGTCGTCGAACCAGGCGTCGTAGTCGGCCCGCAGGGCGGCGACGAGTTCGGTGTTCTCGGCCGCGATGTCGTTGCGCTCGCCCGGGTCGGCCTCGAGGTCGTACAGCTCATCGGCCTTGTTCGGCTCCGGGCGGTACAGCTTGTGCTGCTGCGTGATCACCGCGTAGTTGCGATACCGCTCGGGCGTGTTGCCGCGGTGCCATTGCATATAGATGTGGCGGTCGACGGGCTCGCCGAAGAGATCGACGCCGTCGACGCCCGCGGGCATTGGCGCGCCCACCGCCGCGGCGATCGTGGGCAGTACGTCGATGGGCGACGCAATCCGCGTGTCGTCACCCACCTCGTTGTGCCAGCGCCAGAAGAACGGCACCTTGACCGCGCCGTCGTAGAGCGAGCCCTTCTCGCCCCGCAGCCCCGCGTTCCACCGCACCTGCGCTTCGGGCGGCAGCGTGTAGTCGCGCGCCGAGGGGCAGGGTCCGTGGTCGCTGGTGTACACGACGATGGTGTTGTCGTCGACGGCCGCGAGGATGCGGCCGATGTTCCAGTCGATGTTGGTCACCATGCCGTAGAGGCGGGCGAACGTCTCGGAGACCACACCGCGATACGGCGCCACCCACTGCTCGGGAACCTCGAGGGGTGTGTGCGGTGCATTGGTGGCGAAGTAGGCGAAATACGGTTCGTCGCGGTGCGCCTCGATGAAGGCGATCGTGGCGTCGGCGAACACGTCGGTGCAGTAGCCGTCGGTGCGCACGGGCCGGCCGTCGCGGAACAGCACGGGGTCGAAGTACGCCTCGCCTTCGCGCCAGTGGTTCTCGCGGTGGTCGCCGGGTTGCCCGATGCCACCGGCGTTGTGCATGAGCGTTTCGTCGAAGCCGAGGTCACAGGCGCGCATCGGGTACGCGTCGCCGAGGTGCCACTTGCCGAACGCACCGGTGCGGTAGCCGGCGCCCTGCAACACGTGGCCGAGCGTTACCTCACTTGGATCGATCATCGAGCGCCCGCAGAACGTGTCGATGGCGCGCGTGCGCAGGTGGTAGCGGCCCGTCATCAGCGACGCGCGCGCCGGTGTGCACATCGGCCCGCTGGCGTAGCGGGTGAAGCGCACACTCTGCGCGTACAGGGCGTCGAGGTTTGGCGTCTTGACGTACGGGTTGCCGTGGCAGGCGAGGTCGCCGTAGGCGAGGTCGTCCATAATCATCACGAGGACGTTCGGCGAGCGCACGTCGGGCATGATGCTCCGTCGTATGGGGCAGCGCATTATCGACATGGCCGTCTACGACCTGAGGTTCCCGACCTCGGACCTGCTCGACGGGTCCGACGCCATGAATCCCGACCCGGACTACTCGGCGGCCTACGTCGTGTTGACGACCGACGACCCGGCGCTCACCGGCCACGGCATGACCTTCACCATCGGCCGCGGGACCGAGGTGTGCTGCGCGGCGATCGAAGCGATGCGCCACTGCGTCGTCGGTCGTGACCTCGACGAGCTCGAAGCCGACACCGGCGCGTTCTGGCGTTCGATCGCCGGCGACAGCCAGCTGCGCTGGCTCGGCCCGGAGAAGGGCGTCATCCACCTGGCGACGGCCGCCGTCGTGAACGCGGTGTGGGATCTCTTCGCCCGCCGCGCCGGCAAGCCGCTGTGGAAGTACCTCGCCGACCTGCCGGCCGACGCCATCGTGCGCGCCGTCGACTTCCGCCACATCTCCGACGCCATCACCCCCGACGAGGCGTTGGCGCTGCTCCAGGCGACCGAAGCCGACATGGCCGATCGCGACGCCGACCTGCGCGCCCACGGGTACCCGGCCTACATCACCTCCGCCGGCTGGCTCGGCTATCCCGACGACTTGATCCGTTCCAAGACGCGCGCCGCGCTGGCCGATGGGTGGAACGCGCTCAAGATGAAGGTCGGCCGCGATCGCGACGACGACATCCGCCGCACGCTGGTGCTGCGCGAAGAACTCGGGCCCGACCGCATGCTGCTGATCGACGCCAACCAGGTGTGGGACGTCGACGAGGCGATCGAGTGGACCAAGGCGCTGCACGCGGCCAACCCGTGGTGGATCGAGGAGCCGACGTCGCCCGACGACATCCTCGGCCACGCCCGCATCGCGCAGGCCGTCCACCCCGTGCGCGTCGCGACGGGCGAGCACTGCCACAACCGCATCATGTTCAAGCAGTTCATGCAGGCCGGCGGCATGGACATCGCCCAGATCGACGGGTGCCGCCTCGGCGGTGTCAACGAGGTCATCGCCGTGCTGCTGCTCGCCGCCAAGTTCGGCATTCCGGTGTGCCCCCACGCCGGCGGCATCGGGCTGTGCCAGCACGTGCAGCACTTCTCGATGTTCGACTACCTGCGGGTGTCGGGTCGCTGCGACGACCGCATGATCGAGTACGCCGGGCACCTCCACGAGCACTTCGTCACCGCGCTCGACGTTCACGACGGGCGCTACTGGGCCCAGACCGATGCCGGCTTCGGCCTCGAGCTGCGGGCCGAGTCGGTGCGCGACTACGCGTTCCCGAGCGGCGCGGTGTGGGCGGCCCGTGGCTGATCGCCTCCGCGTCGCACTGGTCGGCGGGCCGATGTACGACGCGCTGTACGAGCCGTTCATCGACGACGTCGAGGTCGTCGTGCACGCCGATCATCCGACGCTCAACCGCGAGGTGGCGGCGCGGCTGGCGGCGGGCGAACGCATCGACGTGCTGTCGACGCACGGCAAGTACGCGCCGTCGCAGTCGCCGTGGCTGCGCCCGCTCGACGACCTCGTCGACACGAGCGCGCTCGCACCCAAGGCGGTCGAGCTGTGCTCGTATCAGGGCAACGTGCTGTGCGCGCCGCGCAACATCGACGTGCGCATCCTGTGGTGGCGCACCGATCGTATGGACGCACCGCCCGTCACGTGGGACGACGTCCTGGCGGGCGACGCCGTGTTCGGGTTCACCGGTCGCGAGTCGGGCCTATTCGGGCTGTTCTTCGAAGTCGTCACCGGACTCGGAGGTGCGCTGTTCGACGGCGACCTGCGACCGACGATGACGACCGAGATTGCCGAGCACGCTGTGAGCACCATCGTGCAGCTGGCGGCGCGCGCGCCGGCCGAGTTGCCGGACTGGCACTACGACCAGGTCGACGCCGCGCTGCTCGAAGGCCGCGTGGACTGCGCCGCCGCCTGGCCCGGCGGCTACGACGCCATCGCCGCGTCGCCGCTCTACGACGTGCTGCGCCCGGCCATGTATCCCGGCGGCGTGTCGTACTCCGGGTGCCACGCGTGGGCGATCCCGACGACGTGCGGCGACGTCGCCCGCGCCGCCGCGTTCGTGCAGGAGTTGTGTTCGGCGGCCACGCAGGCGCGTGAGCCGGGCATCCCCGCCCACGTGGAAGCCCTCGTGGCGCGCACACCGCGCGACGCCGTCGACGCCGAACGCCTCGCGGTCACGCAGGAGACGATCGCCACCGCGATGATCACCTACCCCCACATCGAGGGCTTCGACGCCATCGAGGACGCGGGCTGGCAGGCGATCAACGCCGCGCTGCGCGGCGAGATCTCGCCGGCCGAGGCGACGCAGCGCGTGCAGGCGGCCTCGGAGCGCGTGCTCGGGTGATCCGAGACCTCGACGTCAGCCGCCTCAGTCTCGGGTGCGCGCCGCTGGCCAACCTCTACACGGCTGTCGATCCTGACGTGGCGACGGCGACCCTCGACGCCGCGCTCGCCGGCGGCATCACCTACTTCGACACCGCGCCGCACTACGGCGCCGGGCTGTCCGAGACGCGGGTCGGCGCCTGGTTGGCGTCGGTGCCGCGGGCGTCGGTGCGGCTCTCCACCAAGGTCGGCCGGCTGCTGGAGCCCGGCGCGCCGCGCGACAACATCTTCGACGCGGTGCCTGATCTGCACTCGTCGTTCGACTTCTCCGCCGACGGCATTCGCCGCTCGCTCGCGGCGTCGCTGGAACGCCTGGGCACCGACCGGGTCGACATCGTGTACGTCCACGACCCGGACGACCACATGGACCAAGCCCTCGCCGAGGCCTTCCCGGTGCTGCGGCAGTGGCGCGACGAGGGAATCGTCGGCGCCATCGGTGCGGGCATGAACTTCGCCGGACCGCTGGCGCGCATCGTGCGAGAGGCCGATGTCGACTGCGTGCTCCTCGCCGGCCAGTACACGCTGCTCGACCAGACTGGGCTGCACGACCTGCTCCCGTTGTGTGGGGAAAGGGGCGTACGTGTCGTCGCGGCCGCGGTGTTCAACAGCGGCATCCTCGCCGACCCGTCGGACGGCGCCACCTTCTTCTACTCGCCGGCGGCGCCGGAACTGATCGAGCGAGCCCGTCGGATGCAGGCGGTGTGCGCCCGCTACGACGTGCCGCTCGCCGCCGCCGCCATGCAGTTCCCGACGGGCCATCCCGCGGTCGAGACGGTGCTGGTCGGCATGCGCTCCCCCGAGGAAATTGCGGCGAACACGGTCGGGTTTCGCGTCAACATCGCTGCTGACCTATGGACGGAACTGAAGCAGGAAGGCCTGCTGCCCCAGACCACACCGACGCCCTCGTAGCGGCGCAGGCCATTTCGTCGCGACTGTGGGGCCCCGGCGCGCCGTGGCACCCCGGCGGTTTGGCGTGGGAGTTCGCCACCGCCCAAGACCACGCGGCCCTTGAGATGCACGTGTGGGACGACGTCGCGTGGGCGCGGATCTATCAACCGGATGCGCTGATGGCGCAGGTCGACCCGGCGAACCCCGAGGTGGCGCGCGACGTGGTGGCCTGGTTGGAGTCGACCCGCGCCGGAAGCGCGCCGAGACTCGAAGTCATGGATGGCGACACCACCCTTACCGAAGCGCTGCGCGCTCGCGGATACGACGAACGCGACGAACGGTTCCAGCTCGACAGGCGGATGACGGCGACGTCGCCGCGTGCTGCACGCTGTGGTTTGACCCCGCGTCGCGCAGCGCCGAGATCGAGCCCCTCGGCGTCGTACCAGAACACCGGCGCCGCGGTCTCGCCCAAGCACTCTGCCGCGCCGCGCTGCGCGCCACCGCCGAAGCGGGCGGCACCGAGGTCGTCATCCATCCACGGGGCGACGTCGCGTATCCGGCCGCCCGCGACGCCTACGCCGCCGCGGGCTTTGTCACCGTCAACCGCAGCCGCATCTTCGGCCGCTGACTACGACGCAACGGGCACGTCCTCGACGGGTCGGTCGACGAAGGTCGCCACTTCGCCGAACGCGGCGCGACGCGCCGAACGCCGGAGCGTGATCAGCACGGTCGGACCGACGGCGACGATGGCGATGACGTTGGTGACGGCGCGGCCGGTGTCCCAGCCGATGGCCGACGTGGCGACGCTGAACAGCACGAACCGGCGGAGGTTGGTGAGTACCGACGCGCCGGCGATGAAGCTGAGCTTGGTGCCCGACCCGACGGTGTAGGGCCAGAACCACAAGTTGAGGAGAAAACCGAAGGCGTACGCCGATACGACCCCGTAGAGCGCGAGCAGTGCGATCTCAGTGCGGCCGCGCCAGCGCCGCCAGGGCAGGAGGCCGGCGCCGAGGCCGACCCAGGCGGCGCCCAGCATCTGGAACGGCAGCCACGGACCGACGCCGGCGGTCAACAGCGCGGAGGTGAACATGGCGGTGGCGCCGAGGACGAAGCCGAAGCCGGGGCCGTACACGCGGCCGGCAAGGACAAGCAGGAACAGCATCGTCTCGATGCCGGCCGTGCCAGCACCGATCGGGCGCAGTACGGCGCCGATGGCCGACAGGACACCGAGCATCGCCAGCGTTTTGGTGTCGATGCGACCGGCGGTCATCTCGGCGAGCACGACGGCGATGAGGCACGGCAGCATGACCAGGAAGACGAGCGGGGCGTCCTGTCCGTGCGCGACGCCTCGGGGCGCGTGCTGGAACAGCGGCCAGGCGAACATAGCGAGGCCGGCGAACGACACGGCCCCGAGCACGAGCCACGAACGCAGCGACAGCGTGAGAGCGTGGGTCCGCGTTGTCATGCGAGAACGCCCAGCGCGTCGGCCACCTCGGCGACGGTCAACCACTCCGCGGGGTACAGGATCTTGGCCACCTGCGGAGCGAACGCCGCCGACGAGCACACCACCTCGGCCGCCGGGCCGTCGGCGACGATCTCACCTTCGGCCATCACGACGACGCGGTCGGCGACCTCCGCCACGAACTCGACGTCGTGGGTGGCGATCATCACGGCGCGCCCCTCGGCCGCCAGTTCGCGCACGACCTCGGTGAACCGCTCCTTGGCGACGGGGTCGAGGCCGCGGGTCGGTTCGTCGAGCAGGACGACGCGCGGTCCCGTCACCAGTTGGATGGCGAGCGTGAGTCCGAGCCGCTGGCCTTCGGACAGATCACGCGGATGGCTGTCGGGGTCGACTGCGCCCACCAGGCGGCGCAGCAACGCCGCGGTGGTCCCGGGTTCGACGGCCGCATCGCGATCGCTCTGCGCGCATTCGGCGCTGACCGAAGTCAGATACAGCAGGTCGCCGGGCGACTGGGGCACGAGGCTGGCCGCACCGGCGGCTCGGCCATGGAGCGCCCACAGCAACGACGACTTGCCCGAGCCGTTGCGGCCCATGAGCGCCACAACCTCGCCGGCGCCGAGCGCAACGTCGACGCCGCGCACCGCCGTCACGCCGCCCGGGTAGTCGACGACCACCTTGGCCGCCGCCAGCAACGTGACGCCCGGAGTCGACGCACGGCCGCGTAACGGCTGGGCCCGCGCCGCCAGCTGCTCCCGTAGCGGCTCGGCGAAGCGGCGGGCGTCGCGCACCGAGAGCGGTAACGGGTCCCACTTGCACACCTGGCCGAGGGCGACCACCGGCGGGGCGAGCGGGCTCCAGGCGAACACCTCGCGCGGGGGGCCGACAGTGACGCCGCCGTCGCCCGTCATGGCGATGACGCGATCGGCGTAGTGCACGACGCGCTCGAGCCGGTGCTCGGCGGCGACCACGGTGATGCCGAGGTCGTGCACGAGGCGCGACACGGCGGCCAACACGTCTTCGGCGGCGGTGGGGTCGAGGGCGGAGGTCGGCTCGTCGAGCAACAACACGCGCGGTTGGGCCGTGAGGACCGAGCCGATGGCGACGCGCTGCTGCTCGCCGCCCGACAGTGTCCGCAGGGCGCGACCGCGCAGCGCGGCGATGCCGAGCAGGTCGAGCGTTTCCTCGACGCGCTTGCGCATCGTCGCCGGCGCCACACCCAACTGCTCCATTACGTAGGCGAGTTCTTCCTCGACGGTGTCGGTGACGAACCCGCTCAGCGGATCCTGGCCGACGTAGCCCACGACGTCGGCGAGGTCGCGCGGCATGGCCGACCGCGTCGAGCGGCCGTTCACCGTGACCTCGCCTCCGAGCGCGCCCCCGGTGAAGTGCGGCACCAGGCCGTTGATCGCGCCCAGCAGCGTCGACTTACCCACGCCCGTGCGCCCGATGACAACGCACAACTCGCCTTCGGCGATCTCGAAGGTGACGTCGCGCAGCGCCGGCGCGTCCGCATCCGAGTAGGTGAACGTCACGTGGTCGAACGTGATCACACGACCACCGCCGGCAGGGCGCCGAGCAGCACGATCGCGAACCCGGCGAGGGGCAGGACCGGCAGTTCGAGCAGCGACGCCGAGGGGTTGAGGTCGCCGGCGTGCAACCGGGCGACGAGCACCAGTCCGAGCGCCACGGCGACGCCGCAGGCGGTCACCACCCACTCCGGCCGGCGCCACGGGTCGGCGCGGTACACCGTCGTGCGGATACGGCGGTTGCCCACGACCACGCCCGCGGCGCTGGCGCCCACGCCGACGAGCAGCGCCGGCACGCCCAGCCACCGCGGTGCGGTGCCGTCGAGCAGGGCGTAGGTGCCGACGCACACGCCGCACAACCCGGCGAGCAGCGCCGCGCCACTGAGGCGTCGCGTCCGTGCCGGGAGATCGGCGACACGGCCGTGCCCGCGGGCGTCCATGGCCGCGGCCAGCATCAGCGACCGGTCGAGGGCGTCGGTCATCACCGGCATCAGCACTTGCCGCACGACGTGCATGCGGCCACTCGACGCGCCGCCGCGCAACCTGCGGGCGCGATGGACGCGGCGGGCGCTGTCGACCAGCTGCGGCGCCATCGCCACCGCAACGATCACCGCAACGCCGACTTCGTGCAGCGCGGCCGGGGCCGCCTTGATGAGCCGCTTCGGGTTGGCGAGCACGTTGGCGGCGCCGAAGCACACGAGCAGCGTGGCGAGGCGCAGGCCGTCGTAAAACGCGCCGAGGACACTCTCGGCGCTCACCGCGCCACCGGCGCGCAGGCCCGACGACGCCGGCAGCGGGAACGACGGCAGGCGGAACAGCACGTGGGATCCGGCACCGCCACCGAGCACGACGCGGAACACGACGCGAATGCCGATTACCACGGCCGCCAAGATCAGGTAGCCGCGGAAGCCACCGGCGCTCGAGCGATCGGGCCGGCAGACGCGCGTCACGGTGAACACCACGAGCAGCACGGTCACGAGCAGGAACGGGTTGGTGGTGCGGCTGGCGGCCGTCGCCAGCCCGAGGGCCCACAGCCACCACGCCCCGGGGTGCAGCTCGCGGGTCACTGGCCCCGCCGCAGGGCAAACGCCATGGCGCCGACCAGCAGCACTGCGAGGCCCGAAAGCACGAAACCGAACCCGCTGCCGCCGCCCTTCCCCGTCTCGCTGAGGTCCACGTGGCCCAACTTCACCGTGGTCGTGGTGGCGTCGGGCACCAGCGCCACGCTGTTCGGCAGCGTTGAGGTCGTGGCGGTCGTGGACGTCGACGGTGGTGGGGTTGTGAGGCGTGACGGGGCATTACTCCGCACACCCGTCGGTGGGGACGTCGTGACGGGCGACGGTGCCGGCGCCGGAGCGCTCGTCACCGTCGTCGTCGTAGTCGGCGCCGGGGGGACGGGATAGCGCGGCGGCGCCTTGTCGCCCGTCGAGAACGACCAACCGTCGTACGAGCCGGCCGGCGGTTTGCGCGAGCCCGGCCCGTGCGCCTGGTACTGCCAGTCGCCGCCCGGTCGCGCCGACCAGTACGACCAGTAGGCGTTGCCCGGTGGCGTGTGCGAGCAGTCGGCGCTCTCCGGTTTGCCCGCGATGCGGCAGACGAAGTCCGAACCGCTCACCGTCTCGTAGGCGATGTGGGCGTGGCGCAGCACGTCGAAGCCGTTGCTGATCGGCTGCGCGGCGCAGCGCACGTTGACGCCACCGCCCAGCGACTGGAAGTCGACGACGGCGGTGACGCCCTGGCCGTCGGTGCACGCCTGGTTGGCGTCGTCGGCGCGCGACGCCCCCGGGAGCGCGCACCAGACCGCCGCGATGACTGCTGCGGCGGCGAGACGGCGCATTACTTCTGGAACGGATAGATGACGCGACGGCGCCGCGCCACCAGCACCAGGGCCAACCCGAACGCCACCAATCCGAGCGCGAGCCGCGACTGTTCACCGCTCGACGTACCGGTGCGGACGATCGTGGTGTGCGCCGTCGTCGACGTGGTCGCCGCCGCCGCGGCGGCGGTAACAGTGAGCGGCGCCGAGATCGTGACGCCCGACGTCTCACCCGTCAGCGTGACGGTGTGCGAGCCCGCACCCACCGACGACGGCAACACGAAGCTCTGCGATGCGAACCCGGCGCGGTTGGCCACGGGCTCACCCACGATCACGGGATCCGACGCGACGGTCACGCGCACCTTCTCGCCCGTCGCGAAGCCGCCGCCCGACACGGTCATCGTGCCACCGGTCTGCGCAGTGGACGTTGACAGCGCAATCGTCGTCGACGGTTCCACGGGCTCGTCGGTGCCGATCAGCGGATACGCCGGGAGCCCGAGCGCCAGCACGCCCTGGGCGGTCGCGCGCGCCGCGAGCGTCTTGCCCTGGACGTCGAGACCGTCGCTGGCCGCCGCGTCGTGCGTGTCCTTGTCGAGCGCGATGGCGCCGTCGTTGTCGCCCGAGGTGAGTTGCAGCGTGTTCACGAACGTCGCCGCCTTGTTGGCGGTTGGTGCCTCGCCCAGCCCGCGCAGCACCGACGCGGCGAGACCCGACGAGTTGGCGTTGTCCCCGAAGCTGCCGTTCGTCATCTGCGCCGCCTTCACGTCGGCCACGCCGGCGTCGATGGCGTCGGTCACCGCGCTGCTCTCGTCCTGCACCGCCAGGGCCATCAGCGCGAACGAGGTGGCATCGAGGTCGGCCTTGGCGTTGTCGGTGCACTTGGTGTCGGCGAGCTCCGAGCGGAAGCCGCCGTTCGGGCACTGCTGCAACAGCAGGTAGTTGACGGCTTGGGCCGGGGTGCCGTCGTCGGTGGCCGCCAGCGCCAGCACGTCGAGGGCGTCGCCGATGCCGTTGCTGTAGTCGACGGGATCGCCGCTTTGGAAGTCGGTGGCGTCGTCGGTGAAGTGGCCGGTCGACTGCATGCGGCCGCGCAGGTCCGCTTCGAGGTCGTGGCCGTCGATGTTGTTGGGGTCGAGGTCGTAGACGATGGCGAACACCATCGCTTTGCCCACGGCGCCGGCGTACAGCGAGTTCGGGTCGCTGCCGGTCACGTAGGCGTCGACGTTGGTCTTCATCCAGTCACGCCCCGCGGCCACTTCGCTGTCCGCGGTGCGACCGCCGGCGGCGAGGGCCAGCAGGCCGTCGACGGTCAGCCCGGCGTCGTCGAAGGTCTGGAACTGGTTGTTCGTGTCGGTGTAGCCCGACTTCAGGTGGTGGCCGTTGGCGGCGAACTGGCCCTCGAGCCAGTCGAGCGCCTTCGACGCGCTCGAGGTGACGGCCTGCGCCGACACCTTGCCGGAATCCCAGTCGGCGGCGTGTGCCGGCGATGCCGCCGACAGCACGAGGCTGGCTCCGGCGCCTACCGCGAGCGCCGTGTGGAGGAACTTGGTTCGCATGTGTTCGCTTTCTGTGGGGTCAGCGGACACAGACCCCTGCGCACATGGCGACGTGGGGCTCATGCACCGCAAACTCGACGGTTCGGTTGAGCCAAACCACGCAGGCAGGCGATCCGACTTCCGGCGCACCTTGTAGCGCCGGTCACGGTTGCGGGTCAGTGCCGGAATCTCACCGGCTTCCCCCACCTACGGGTTATGTCGGTGCCAGCCTACAGACGCAGTGCGTCGCGCACCTGGTTGAGATAGTCGACGTGCTGCTCGACGTCGGTGAAGCCGTGGTTCATCGTGAGGACGGCTGCATGCGTCCCGTCGGCCGCCGCCCACGCCGCCGCGTGTTCGGCCAGCCGCTCGACGCCCGACGACGAGTAGAGCACCGCTTCACCGCCGAAGCTCTCGACCGCTCGGCCGGTGGCCGCCACCATCTCCTGCACGCGCCGCCACGTCTCGACAACGTCCGCGGCGCGACCGCCGAAGATGAATCCGTCGGCGAGGCGCGCCGCCCGCTTGAAGGCCACCTCGCCCCAGCCGCCCAGCCAGATCGGGATCGGCTTGGTCGGGCGGGGCAACAGGGCGGCGCGCTCGACGCGGTCGAAACGACCGCTGAAGTCGACGACCGGCTCGCTCCACAGCTTGCGCAGCAACTCGATCTGCTCTTCCTCGCGCTTCCCGCGGGTGGTGAAGTCCTGGCCGAGGGCGTCGTATTCGACGTAGTTCCACCCGACGCCCACGCCGAGGCGGAACCGGCCGCCGGAGAACAGATCGAGATCGGCGGCCTGGCGCGCGACCAGCGCCGTCTGGCGCTGCGGCAGGATCAGGATGCCGCTGAAGAACCCCAGCCGCGGCGTGATGCCAGCCAGGTACGAGAACATCATCAGCGGGTCGTGAAACGGATCGTTCTCGGTGTAGGGACCCATCAGCGCCGGCTCGCGCCCGGCGTGCACCGCGCCGAGCACGTGGTCGTAGGCCACGAGGTGGCTGAAGCCGAGCTCCTCGACGGCGGTGGCGAAGCGGCGCAACGCGTCGGGGCTGCCACCGAGTTCGATCTGCGGGTAGACGACACCAATCTCCATACCGCCAACCTACGTAGAACCGCCATGCGTATGAGACGAATCCTCTCCACCGCCGCTGCGCTGGGGTTCACCGGCGTCGCCCTCGCCGGCTGTGGTGGCAACTCCAAGCGCGACGATGCGTCGGCCACCACCGCGGCGAACAGCGGCACCACGCTCACCCTCGTCGCCAAGAACATCGCGTTCGACCAGTCGACGCTCACCGCAGCCGCCGGTGACTCGGTGACCTTCGTGATCAAGAACGAGGACAACACCGAGCACAACCTGACCATCGCCGACCTCAAGGTCGACAAGGACGCCGAGGCGGGCAAGTCAGCGACGCAAACCGTGACCAACCTCAAGCCGGGCACGTACCAGTACCACTGCGAGTATCACCCCGCGCAGATGAACGGGACGCTGACGGTCAGCTAGGTCGGCTGCGGAGCGACGAGGGGCCACGGCCGCTCGCGCTCAGCCGCCAACGCCACGTCGAAGAGCAGCGCGTCCTCGTGGTGGCGCGCCAGCACCTGGAGGCCGACGGGCAGGCCGTCCACCGTGCCGGCGGGGATCGACACCGCCGGGTTGCCGTAGATGTTCGAGATGATCGTCAGCGCGCCCATGTTGACGAGATCGGGCACGCGCCGGCTGGCGATGTCGAGCACGCGTGACGGCAAGGACGGGGCGAACGTCGTGGCGGCGCGCACGGCGCCCATCAGGCCGCGGAATGCGTACTGCCCCGCGCCGCTCGCCAGCGCCCGCTCGACGATGCCGACCTGCTTGGCGCTCGTCGTCGCCTCGGCGGCAAAGGCTGGACCGGGATTGGTGGCGGCCATGATGAAGTCGACCTGCTCGAAGGCGGCGCCCATCGCTTCGTTGGCCGCGATGCGCATACCCTCGGCCGCCGCCGCCGTGTGCAGGTTGTACATGGTCTGGGCGAGGAACAAGCCGAAGGCAATCTCGTCCGTGAGATCGCTTGCTCGACCGGGCCACTTGTCGCCGAGGTCCTCGAGCAGCGTCGCCAGGTTGCCCATGGCCCACTGCGCGGCCAGGTTCGGCGGGCGCACGTCGAGGTCGACTTCGACCATGCCCGTCGCTTCGATGAGCAGCTTGGCCTCGGCGCGAATCTGTTCCTCGACGCCCGCCTCCAGCGTGGCGCCGCCGAGGTTGGGGACCACGGCCACGCGCTTGCCGGTGAGGTCGTGGGTGCCGAGGTTGGCTTCCCAGTTACCGGGCGACGGCAGGCTCGTCGGGTCGTAGGGGTGCACCCCGGCGCACACGTCGTAGTAGCGCGCCGCGTCGCGCACTGAACGCGCCAGATTGCCGAGGACGACCGTGTTCGGGCGCATGTAGGCGTTCGGGCTGCGCGGGATGCGACCAAACGTGCCCTTGAACCCGAGCAGCCCGGTGTAGCCCGCGGGGATGCGAATCGATCCGCCGCCGTCGCCGCCCGTGGCCAGCGACACGAGGCCGCCGGCGACCGCGGCGGCCGAACCGCTCGACGACCCGCCGACAGTGCGGCCGTGACGCCACGGGTTGTGGGTGACGCCGTTGATCTTGGTGATGCTGACGTTGAGGCCGCCGAACTCGCTCGCCGTGGTTTGGCCGACCGGCACGACGCCCCCGCGGGCGAACAACCGCTCGACGACGTGCGAAGTGTGGTTCGCGATGCGGTCCTTGAACACCAGCGACGCTTCGGTGAAGGGCCAGCCGGCGACGGGCTCGAGTTCCTTGATCGCGGTCGGCACCCCCCCGAAGGGCAACGACACGTCCGCCTGGGCGGCGGCGGCCCGCGCCCGGTCGACGTCGACGTAGGCGAACGCGTTCAGCTCCGACGTGCGGATCGCCTCCAGCGTCGCGTCCAGTTCTTCGCTCGGACTGCGCTCGCCGCGCCGGAAGGCGTCGACGAGCGAACAGGCGTCGCCCTGCCAGGGAATGTCTGCCACGGCCGTCAGCCTCGCAGAAGCCGCTCCACCAGCGCATCTACGGTCGGGCGCACCCGCCGCAAAGCCGCCTTCGGGTTCTCCGACGCGGCGATGATCGCGCCCGCTTCGTTGAGCATCCCGAGCAAGAGCTGGGCGGCAATATGCACGTCGCCGGGGATCGTGTGGCCTTCAGTGGCCGCCGCCCGCAGGGCCGGGGTGAGCAACGTGACGCACGCCGACTCGTTCGACGCTCGCACCCATTCGGGACCCAGAGCGGCGGCGGCCTCGATGAGCAGGATGCGCATGACGGCCGGTTCGGCGAACGCCTCGACGTAGGCGCGGCAGCTAGCCCGGATCTGCTCGTAGGCCGAGGGCGCCCGCCGCGCCGCGGCCACCACGCGGGTCGCCAGTTCGGCGTCGAGTTCGTCGGCCACCGCCGCGAAGGCGTCGCGCTTGGATTCGAAGTGGTGGTAGAGCGCGCCGCGCGTCACCCCGGCGCGCTCGGCGATCTCCTCGCGGCCGGTGGCGGCAAACCCCTTTTCGGTGAACAGTGCGCGGGCGGCGGCCAGCAAGGCGGCGCGGGTGGCAGTACGCCGTTCGAGCTGGGTGGGCACGGCACCAAGTGTAGCACTCTTTACATGCGTGCGGCCCGCATGTAACTTGCTCGCATGGCCAACCGAACGCTCAGCGCCGACGTCTGCATCGTGGGAGCCGGCTACGCCGGCCTCACCGCGGCACGCCGCCTCAACCAGGGCGGCAAGTCCGTCGTTGTGCTCGAAGCCCGCGACCGCGTCGGCGGGCGCGTGTATTCGATGACGGGCCGCAGCGGCGCCGTCCTCGACATGGGCGGCACCTTCGTCGGCCCGCGCCAGGACCGTCTGCACGCGCTCGTGAAGGAGATGGGCGCGGCGACGTTCAAGACGAACCTCGAAGGCAAGAGCCTGCTGGCGTCCTACGGCAAGACGCGCCGCTACGACGCGACCAAGACGCCGCGCCTCAACCCCGTCGGTCTCGCCAGCTTCGGCCAGGCGGTGCTGCGCCTGGATCGCCTCGCCAAGACCGTGCCGCTCGACGCGCCGTGGACGGCGCCGAACGCGTTCGAACTCGACAGCCAGTCGATCGCGTCGTGGTTGTCGCGCACCTCGGTGCCGACCAAGACAGCCCGCGACCTGTTGACGGCCACCTTCCGCGCCCTGTTTGCCTCGGAGCTCAACGAGGTGTCGCTGCTCAACGCCCTTTTCCTCATCAACTCCGGTGGTGGTCTGGTCAACTTCATGCAGGTGGCCGACGGGTATCAGGACAGCCAGGTCGAAGGCGGCATGCAGACCATGGCGAGCCGCATGGCGGCGGAGTTGGGCGACTCCCTGGTGCTCGCCGCGCCGGTCCGCGCCATCACCCAGACCGACGCCGCCGCGACCGTGGAAGCCGACGGCGTGCGCGTGCGCGCCGCCAAGGTGATCATGGCCATCCCTCCGCAGCTCGCCGGGCAGGTGCGCTACGACCCGATCCTGCCGCCGGAGCACGCGGCGCTGTTTCACCAGATGATCGGCGGTACCGAGATCAAGACCATCGCCGTCTACGACGAACCGTTCTGGCGCAACGACGGCCTGTGCGGCGCGTCGGCCGCCATGGACGACATCGCCGAGGTCACCCTCGACACGACGCAGCCGGGCGGCGCGCCCGGCGTGCTGGCGAGCTACGCGGCGGGCGGCAAGGCGCGCGCCCTGGCCCGCATGCCCGAGGCCGAGCGGCACGCCGCCATCCTCGGGATCTTCACCACCCGCTTCGGACCCAAGGCGGCGAAGCCACTCGAGATCGTCGACCTCAACTGGCTGGCGGAGCCCTGGACCCGGGGGTGCTCGATGGCGCGCATGGGCACCGGTGTGATCACCAACTTCTACAAGGAGATCCGCCAGCCCGTCGGCCACATCCACTGGGCCGGCACCGAGACGGCGACGGTCAGCCACGGCGCCATCGACGGCGCCGTCCGCTCGGGAGAGCGCGCCGCGGCCGAGATCCTTGGCAC
>DASZWD010000047.1 GCA_035546775.1 Acidimicrobiales bacterium | reverse complement strand
GCCATCTGGTTGTCGACGTCGGCCAGCACGGTCGGTTCGAAGAAGTAGCCGGGGCCGTCGATCTTGCTGCCGCCCACGACCGCCTTGGCACCGGCCTCGAGCGCCGCCTGCACCATCCCGTCGACCTTGGCCAACTGGTCGGCGCTGATGAGCGGGCCCATGTAGTTCGCCGGATCAGCCGGATCGCCGACGGCGACGTTGCCGATCATCGCCGTCACGGCTTCGATCACCTCGGCGTAGCGCGACTCGGGCACGAGCAGGCGCGACGCGATGGCGCAGCCCTGGCCGGCGTGCGAGCAGATCATGAAGCTCGCCATCATCGACACCATCGTGATGTCGGCGTCGTCGAGCATCACGAACGCCGACTTGCCGCCGAGTTCGAGGAACACCTTCTTCACGGTGTCGGACGCCGCCGCCATGATCCGCCGGCCCGTAGCCGTCGAGCCGGTGAAGCTCACCATGTCGACGCGCGGGTCGGTCACGAGTTGCTCGCCGATGGCACCGTCGGAGGACTGCAAGAAGTTGACGACCCCGGCGGGGATGTCGGTCTCGGCCACGATCGCCCCGAGCGTCGCCGACACCCACGGCGTCTGGGGCGGGCTTTTCACCACGACGGTGCAGCCCGCCGCGAGCGCGGGGGCCACCTTCGCGATCGTGATCTGGATCGGATAGTTGTACGGGATGATGGCGGCGACGACGCCGATCGGTTCCTTCTCGACCCAGCGAGTGCTGCGCATACCCATCGACTCCGCCACGCCGAGGTCGGTGGAGTACTGGTAGCTCTCGGCGAGCTCGGCGTAGAACGGCACCATCGCGATCGGCGCTTCGAGCTGCGGCCCGGAGGTGAGCCCGACGGGCGCGCCGACCTCGGCGACGATGAGCGCCCGCAAATCCTCCTGGTGGGCCAGCAACCGCTCGTGGAGTTGGCGCAGGCACTGGGCGCGGAACGCCGTGTTCGTCGCCCAGTCGGTTTCGTCGAAGGCGCGGCGCGCCGCGGCGATGGCGCGGTCGGCGTCGCCGCGCGTGGCGTCCGCCGCGGTGCCGAGCACCTCACCGGTCGCCGGGTTGCGCGTCTCGTACGTGCGTCCGCCTTCGGCGTCGACCAGTTCGCCGTCGATCAGCAGTTGTTCGCTATGCCACATCAGAAAGGTCTGTCTCCCTTGAGGGTGATGCGGTGCATCACGCGTTTGTGTCCGTGGTAGTCGTTGATCGGGTTGTGCTGCACGCAGCGGTTGTCCCACAGCGCCAGCGAGCCGGGTCGCCACGTGAAGCGGCACGTGAACTCGGGCTTGGTCTGGTGGGTGAACAGGAACTGCAGGAGCGGGCGGCTTTCTTCGACGGTCATGGTGTCGAAGCGCGCCGTGTGCGCCACGTTCACGTACAGCGCCTTGCGGCCGGTCTCGGGGTGCGTGCGCACGACGGGGTGCACCGCTTCGTAGTCACGCGCCTCGGTGGCGCCGCTCTCCTTGATGCGGTCCTCGCGGGTCTTGCTCACATCCGCCAGCGCCGAGCTGTTCACGCCGCGCAGCGGAGCCAGGAGTTCCTGCATGCCCTCGGACAGCGCCTCGTAGGCGGCGTACTGCGACGCGTAGAGGGTGTCGCCGCCGGCGGGCGGCACCTCGCGGGCGAGCAGCATGGTGGCCATCGGCGGAGTGTCGAGATAGGCCGTGTCGGAGTGCCAGATGCCGCCGAAGTTCACCGTCTCGTGCGGCAGTTTGGTCACCGCGATGATGTCGGGGTAGCCCTCGATGCCGGGCACGAACGGGTAACGGTCGCGTTCGCCGATCGCATCGGCAAAGGCGAGGTAATGCTCGGGCGACAGGTCCTGCTCGCGGAAGAACACGACGCCGTGGTCGAGCCACACCTTGCGGATGTCGGCGATGAGGCCGTCGCTGAGGTCGCGTAGGTCGACGTCGTCGATCTCGGCGCCGACGGCGCCGGCGACGGGACGAACGTTCATGCCTTGTCCTTCGACGCGACGTTGGCGACCTGGCTCGGCGGCGGCCCGGCCGTCGTCCCGCCGTCGACGGGCAGCACTACGCCGGTGACCTGGGCGGCCCGCTCACTCGCCAGGTAGACGACGGCGTTGGCGACGTCGGTCACGGTCCCGAGCCGCTGCAGCGGTTGGATGCGCGCCACGATCGACGACGTGTCGAACGCGGTGTTGATCGCCGTCTGGATGTTGGCCGGGGCGATCACGTTGACGCGCACGCCCAGTTCGGCGAGTTCGATCGCCGCGCTGCGACTGAAGTGGATGACGCCGGCCTTGGCGGCGCGGTAGGTCTGCAGGCCGACGCCGGCGCTGATGCCCGCGATCGACGCCACGTTGACGATCGAGCCACCCGGCTGCATCCGGCGCGCCGCCGCCTGCGTGCCGGCCATGACCCCGAACAGGTCGACGGCCATGACCTTGTGAAAGTCGCGCAGGTCGTCCTGCATGAGGCGGCGCAACGACGACGCGATCCCGGCGTTGTTGACCATCACGTCCAACCCGCCGAACTGCGCCACCGCAGCCTCGACAACCGCCGCGAGGCTGGCGGCGTCGGACACGTCGGTGTGCACGAACGTCGCAGCCGCGCCCAACTTCGCTGCGACCTCGGCGCCCGCGGCGTCGTCGACATCGGCGATCACGACGCGCGCCCCCTCGTCGACAAACGCCTCGGCGATGCCGCGGCCGATGCCGTTGGCCCCGCCGGTGACGATCGCCACCTTGCCGTCGAGCTCATGCGTCATAGGTCGAACTCCACGTGCAGCTCTTGCACGCCGCGCAGCATGTAGGTCGGTACGTAGCGGAACTTGCGGGCACCGGCGGGACCGTGGTGTTCGTCCGACAGTCGGATGTCCTTCGTGCGGGCGAGCATGCGCTCCACCGCGATGCGGCCCTCGGCGCGGGCGAGCGGAGCGCCGGGGCAGAAGTGGACGCCGTGGCCGAACGCCACGTGCTCGCGGGCGTTGGCCCGTTCGGGATCGAAGGTCGCCGGGTCGGCGAACTTGCGCGGGTCGCGGTTCGCCGCGCCGTTGAGCACCATCACCGTGCAACCCGCGGGCACGGCCACCTCGCCGATCGTCGTCGGCACGCGTGCCAGGCGGAAGTCGCCCTTGATCGGGCTCTCGTAGCGCAGCACCTCTTCGACGAAGTTCGGGATGCGGCTGCTGTCGGCGCGCAGCGACGCTTGCAGCGCCGCGTCCTCGGCGATGAGGTGGAAAGCGGAGCCGAGCATGCGCACCGTCGTCTCCTGCCCGGCGGCGAACAGGTTGGCGGCCACGCGCACGACGTCGATCACTTCGGGCATCGAGCCGTCGGGGAACGTCGCTTGCGCCATGTGGGTGAGCACGTCGTGGCGCGGCTGCGCCCGGCGCTCCTCGACGTACCCGGCGAACTTGTCGTAGAGGAACTCGAGAGGCGTGTGCGCCATCGTCTCGCTGTCGCCCTGGCCGAGACCCTTGGTGCGGATCAGCTGCGTGCGGAAGTCGGCGACGTCTTCGTCGGGCACGCCGAGCAACTCGGCGATCACCAGCATGGCGAAGGGCGCGGCGAACTCGTTGACGATGTCGCAGACGCCGACGGCGACGAACTCGTCGATCTGCTGATCGGCGAGGCGCCACATGGCGTCCTCGTTCTCCTTGAGCCGCTTGGGCGACAGCAGGCGCAGCAGCAGGCCACGGTGGGCAGTGTGCTTGGGCGGATCGAACGTCGGCAGCTGGTCGCTGAAGGGCAACTGGTCGCGGTACTGCTCGATCAGCGCGGTGACGTCGTCGCCTTCGAGGGGCACCGGAAAACCGGGGAACGGCCCGGTCACCGACGTGGCCGACGAGAACGCCTCGGTGTCGTGGTACACCGCCAGCGCCTCGTCGTAGCCCGTCACCATGTAGACGCCCTGATGCGGCTCGCGGTGCACCGGACACTGGGCCCGCAGCTGCTCGTAGTACGGGTACGGGTCTTTGATGACCGCGCCGCCGCGGAAGAAGTCGATGTCGTCAACGCTCACGGTCTGGGCTCCTTCAATCGGTGCAGTGTCGCCGATCCGACGTTGACGGGCACCACCTGCTGCCACACCTCGACGGCGTAGCTCACCATGATGAGCGAGTGCAGCAGTTGGAACAGCGCCAGCGCGTCCGCCGGTAACTCGTCGAGCGGGAACCCGTCGCAGTAGTCCATCGCGGCGGTGGCCCGCGGGAACACGGCGTCGTAGAACGCCTGCATCTCCGCCATCGTCGACGACTGCCGGCGCGCCCATCGCTCGGGCTCGGTGGCGAGACACCACGTCGCCGCGAACGGCTCGAGGTCAGCGAACTCAGCCGGCAGCAACCCAGTCCCCCACTGTCTGGTGGAAATGCCGAACGAGGATCTCCTGATCGTTCAGCGGATAGCTGGCGAAGGCGCGCGCCTCGAGACCGAGTTGCGTGCCGTCGAGGGTGCCGGCGTCTTGCAGCGCGTACTCCTTCACCGTGACGGCCGCGTATTCGCGCGCCAAGCGCTCGCGGGCGGTGGTTGCCGGCGTGAACCACAGGTCGGCCTCGAATACGTGCGTGTTGTACGACGTCGGCCAGAAGCGGTAGCTCAGGTACCAGTTGCGCTCGTAGATGAGCACTTCGAGGTTGGGAAAGATCTGGAAGTTGTCGATGCCCCAGCGCTTCACGCTGCCGGGGTTGACGCCGGGCAATTCGCCGTCGATCTCGGGCCGGTCCCATGGCCCCGTGTTGCCGCTGCGGAACAACGCTTCGCTCGGATACAGGTACTCGGCTGCGAAGAGATGCTTCTCCGAACCGCTGGTGCTCACCACGCGATGCGGCCCGTCGAGTTGGTAGTGGGCGCCGTAAAACGGAGCTTCGGAGTTGCGCACCGGTGCCGGCCCCAACTGGTGCGTGTGCAGCGGGGGCACGTGGTAGTACTCCTGGAACGCGTCGATGAACACCTTCCAGTTCGACGCGTTCTCGGTGCGGAACGAGTAGCGCTCGGTGTAGCGGTCGAATGGATAGCCCTCGAGCGCCCCGACCATCGGTCCGAGGAACTCACGCAGCGTGGGCGGCTCGGCGTCGAGGTTCACGAAGATGAAGCCGGCGAACACGTCGCAGTGCACCGGCGCCAAGCCGAGCGCGTCCTTGTCGAGGTCGAAGAACTGGTCCTCTTGCTGGACGTAGGTGCACGTACCGTCGAGGCCGTAGCGCCAGCCGTGGTACTTGCACGCGAATTGGCGCGCCGCGCCGCAGGTGTCCTGCGTCGGCGTGTCCGTCCACACCAACCGGTTGCCACGGTGGCGGCACACGTTGTGGAACGCCCGGATGTCGCCGTGCATGTCGCGGGTCACGAGCACCGAGGTGCGCGCCGCCACGATGTCCTTGGTGAAAAAGCTGCCGGCACGCGGCAGGTCGTCGACGCGCCCGACGTTGAGCCAGGCGCGGCGGAAGATGGCGTCGCGCTCGCGCGCGTAGAACTCCGGCGACACGGAGTCCTCGAACGACACGTGGCCCGTCCCGAGGTCGGGATAACGCTGCGTCCACGAACTCACTCGAAGACCACCTTCACCAGCGGCGTCACCGGTACCGACTGGCACGTCAGCACCCACCCGTCGGCCACTTCCTCGGCGGTGAGCACTTCGTTGTTGGCCATCTCGACGCCGCCTTCGACGACCTGCGCCATGCAGGTGGCGCAGTGGCCGGCCTCACACGACGACGGCGCTTTCAAGCCCGCCCAGCGCGCCGACTGCAAGATCGTTGACTTGCCGCGCTGGGCCACGGTCTCGGTGCGGTTGCCCAAGGTGATGACGACGGTTTCACCCGCAGCCGTTTCGGGCACCGGCTCGTCGATCGGCTCGTCGGCCGCGGGGGTGAACCGCTCGATGTGGATGCGCTGCTTGTCGACACCGCGGCCGAGCAGCGTCGACTCGACGATGTCCATGAACGGCGCCGGCCCGCAGACGTAGAACGTGGCCGCGCCGTCGCCGGCCATACGCAGCACCTCGTCGGTCTGCACGAAGCCGGTCGCAGCGTCCTCGTGGTGCACCACGCGGAACCGCTCGCCGAACTGCGCCGCCAACCCGTCGAGGGCGTCGCCGAAGATGGCGGCGGACCGGTCGCGGTTGGCGTAGAGCAGGCGCACCGCTCGAGCGGTGGTGTGCAGCGCCGTCTTCACGAGCGAGAACACCGGCGTGATGCCGCTGCCGGCGGCGAAGAGGACGACGTCGTCGGCGGAGGCGTCGAGCACGAAAGAGCCTGTCGGGGTGCTGACGTCGAGGACGTCGCCGGCGTCGACCTTGTCGTTGACGAAGTTCGACACCAGCCCGTCGGGCACGCGTTTGACCGTCACCTGGAGCTCGTCGTCGATCCCGGGCGCCGATGACATCGAGTAGCTGCGCAGGTGCGCTTCGTCGTCGATGAGCACCCGCAGGGTGACGAACTGACCCGCGGTGTAGCGGTAGGCCGCGGCCAGCGCCGGCGGCACGTCGAACACGATGGACTTGGCGTGGTCGGTTTCCGTGAGAATCCGCTTAACTCTGAGCGCGTTGTACCGCTCGCGTACGGCGGCGGGCCACGTGACGTCGCTCATAGAATGCGGTTTATCGTATATGAGAATGGCGTTTCCGTCACACGAAAGGGTCCCTAGATGACCACGGTGCTCAAGCCGCGCGGCGTCCTCGACATCGACAGCGGTGAAGTCCTCGAAGGGGCCGCCGTCACCGTCGAGGAGACCCGGATTGTCGACGTCGGCACCGGCAATCCCGACGCCGCCGACGAGGTGGTCGAACTGCCCGATCTCGTCCTCATCCCCGGGCTCATGGACATGGAGGTAGACCTCGTCCTCGGCGGCCCGGGTGCCGGCCTGACCGATCCGGTGATCACCGACCCGATCAAGATGACGCTGCGGGCGACGGTCAACGCCCAGCGCACGCTGCGCGCCGGCTTCACCACCGTGCGCAACCTCGGGTTGTTCGTGAAGACGGGCGGCTACCTGCTCGACGTCGCCCTGGCCGACGCCTCCGATCGCGGCTGGTTCGACGGCCCGCGCATCGTGCCCGCCGGGCACGCCATCTGCCCCACCGGCGGCCACCTCGATCCGTCGGCCCAGAGCGGACTGGCACCGGGGATCATGCCGCTGAGCATCGAGGAAGGGATCGCCGACGGCGTCGACGAGGTGCGCAAGGCCGTGCGCTACCAGATCAAGCACGGCGCCAAGCTCATCAAGTGCTGCGCGTCGGGCGGCGTGATGACCCCGACGGGCCCGCCGGGCGCGCAGCAGTACTCCACCGCCGAACTCGCAGCGATCGCGGATGAAGCCCACCGGCGGGGCCTGCGCGTCGCCACGCACTGCCACGGCGACGAGGCGGTCAACGCCGCCATCGACGCCGGCATCGACTGCATCGAGCACGGGATGATGATCAGCGACGCCACCATTCAGCGATTGGTCGACACCGGCACGTTTCTCGTCTCCACCTGCGCCCTGACGGAGAACTGGGACATCTCGAATCAACCCAAGGCGCTCCAAGCCAAGGCGGCCGACGTGTTCCCGAAGGCCAAGGAGTCGTTGTCGAAAGCCATCGCGGCGGGCGTGAAGATCGCGTCGGGCAGCGACGCCCCGGCCATCTTCCACGGCCGCAACGCCGAGGAGTTGGTCGTGCTCGTGCAGCGCGGCATGACGCCGCTGCAAGCGCTGCGCGCCGCCACCACCGTCGCCGCCGACCTGATCAACGCCCCCGACCTCGGGCGCATCGCGCCGGGCATGCTCGCCGACATCGTCGGCGTCCCCGGCGACCCGCTCACCGATATCACCGCGGTGCAGCAGGTCCGCTTCGTGATGAAGGACGGCAAAGTCTTCCGCCACGACGCCTGACTCGTATCCCGGTCATCCACGCGCTTCGCCGCCGTCGACGCGGATGTCGGTACCGGTGACGAACGACGCGTCGTGCGACACGAGGAACGCGGCCACGGCGGCAACTTCGTCGGCGGTGCCGAGGCGCCTGAGCGCCGACGATTCGACCATCTCGCGCATGATCGGCTGGCGGGCGAACTCGCGCTGGCCCATCGGTGTGTTGATGATGCCCGGTGAGACGCTGACGACTCGTCCGCCCGCCTTCCCCCACCGCCGCGCAGCGCGCTCACATTCGAGGATGACTCCGCGTTTCGAGAACGCGTACGCCAGACCGGGATCGGTGAGCATGGGGGCGTTGGCGTCGCAGAAGTCCGCCGCTCGCGGGTCGCCGACGACGTCGATCGGATAGTGACCGGCAGTCGACGCAAAGCACACCGCCACCGACCCGTCGCGCACGAGGGGTTCGAAGGCATCGAGCAGGTAAACGGTCCCCATCAGGTTCACCTCGACGATGCGCCGGGGTTCGGCCATGGTCGGTGACAAGCCCGCGCAGTGCACGAGAAAGCGGAAGTCCCCCGCCGACGCCACCTCACGTGCCAGACCCGCAGCGGTCGCAGGATCGCTGATGTCGTCGGGCAGGTCGACCTCGATCAGGCGGTCGACCTGGTTGCGGAGCCGGATGGCGCACGCCGCGCCCATGCCGCGCCCGGCGCCGGTGACGACACCGATTTGCACTAGGTGGCCACCCAGCCGCGCGGCAGAGGCAGCTGGATGTCGTTGTAGGTGACGATGCCCGGGGGCGCGGCTACCACCGAGGCGATGGCGTTGATCGCCGGGACCGCCGTCATGATGTGTCCGAGTTGCATGAAGTCGGCGAAGGACGTCGCCGCGAAGTCGGGCGGCGGCATGAACTCGACGCGCGTGGTGATCGTCGGTTGGCCCTCGATCACGATCTTGTGGCCGAGTTCCTCGATCGGCAGGTCGGGCTCGAGCGTCCAGCCTTTACGCCACTTCATGTTGAGCTCGACGACGTCGCGGCCGCCCACGCGCCCGAGCCACCGCACGACCATCCCGGCGACGTGGCCCGCCTTGATCGTCCAGGACTCCATGACGACGTCCTCGGTCGTTTGCGAGAACCGCGTGTCGCACACGATCTCGTCGAACGTCACGCCGAGCGCGTCGCCGAGCAGGGCGACCGCTTCGCCGAACACGCCGGTGCCTTCAGCCGCCATCGCCGCCAGATCAGGCGAGTCGATCGGTTGGGCGAAACCCGCCCTGATCTCGGTCGCCGGCGAGTCGTACAGCGTGGTGTCAGCGGCCTCGAAGACCGTCACCTTGTCGATGCGGTCGCACACTCCGGCCGACGCGATCGCCAGCAGTTCGACGAAACCGGGACTGATGCCGGTGCCGAACATGGACGCGCCGCCGGCGTCGCACGCCTTGGCGATGCGGTCGCGGTCACCGGGCGACTTGCCGCCGGTGATGAAGGCCGCGGTCGACACGACGTTCACCCCGGCTTCGAGGATGCGCACCAACTCGTCGGTGTTGGACCACATCGGGTTGTAGACGATGCAGTCGGGCTTGAGTGCCAGCAGCGCGTCGACGTCGTTCGTCGCCGCGACACCGCCGATGTCGCGCCCGACCTTGTCCGGCGACCAGGCGTACACGCCCACGAGTTCGAGGTCGGCCCGCTGCGTGATGGCGCGCACCGAACGCTCCCCCACGTTGCCCGTCGTCCACTGCACCACCCGCAGTGGCGCGGTCATCAGATGCGCATCCCGCCGCTGACGTTGATGGTCTGGCCGGTGACGTAACTGGCGGCGTCGGAGCACAAGTAGGCGACCGCCCCGGCGATGTCGTCGGGCGTGCCGGCGCGCCCCATCGGCACGTACGAACCGAGCGTCTCGACCGGCGGGACCTTTCCCTCCTCCGCCGCGTGACGCGCCATGGGCGTGTCGACGATGGTCGGGTTGACGGTGTTGGCGGTGATGCCCTTGCGAGCGAAGTCGACTGCCAGCGATCGAGTAAGCGAGATCACGCCCCCCTTCGACGCCGTGTAGTGCGCCATGTTCGGGGCGCCCGACTCGGCGCTCGTCGACCCGATCGTGACGATGCGACCCCAGTTGGCGGCGATCATGTCGGGCAGCGCCGCCTGCACGCAGGCGAAGGTGCCGGTGAGGTTGACGGCGATCACGCGATCCCAACTCTCGGCCGAGATGTCGCCGGTGGGCTCGAAGGCCTCGACGCCGGCGCTCGTGACGAGGATCTCGACGGGTCCCAACTCGGTGCGCACGCGGTCGAACGCGGCGCGCACCGCGGCGCGATCGGACACGTCGCACTCGACGCCGATGGCGCTGCCCCCTCCATTGGCGATCTCCTTGGCCGCCACCTCCGCGTTGGCGCGGTCGAGCAGGGCGACGCGATGGCCGTCACGTGCCAGGAACTTGGCGATGCCGAGGCCGATGCCCGACGCGCCACCAGTGACAACTGCAACTCGTCCCATCGCCTACGCCTTGTCGAATTCGATGTAGAGGTCGGTGAGGCCGCGCAACACCCACGTCTTCTCGTAGCGGAAGCGTTCGCTCCCCCGCGGCCCGTGATGCTCCTCCGACAATCGGATGTTGCGGGTGCGGTCGAGGATGTGCTCGATGCTGACGCGGCCCTCGAGGCGCGCCAGCGGGCCACCGGGACACGAGTGGACGCCGCGACCGAAGGCCATGTGCGCCGAGATGTTCTCGCGGTCGAGGTTGAAGTCGGCCGGGCATTCGAAGCGCCGCGGGTCGCGGTTGGCCGCGCCGTTGAGCATCATCACCGGCGTCCCGGCCTTGATGTCGACGCCACCCACCGAGGTCGTCTTCTTCGCCAGCCGGAAGTCGGCCTTGACCGGACTTTCGACGCGCAGCGCTTCCTCGATGAACAGCGGAATGAGCGCCTTGTTCTCGCGCAGCTGGTCCTGAAGTTCGGGATGCAGGCTCAGCACCTTGAGGGCGAAGGCCAGCAGGCGCGCCGTGGTCTCCTGGCCGGCGGCGAACAGGAACGTCGCGGTGCGCACCAACGCGGTGATTTCGGGGAGCGAGCCGTCCGGATACGTACCGTTGGCGAGTTCGCTCATCACGTCTTGGCGCGGGTTGGCGCGCCGCTCGGACAGGTACTGCTCGAACCGTTCGTCGAGCCAGTTGAGCGGGTTGGTGCTCGGGTTGCCCTTGGCGCCCTTGCCCACCTTGCCGATGCCCTTGGTCAGGCCGAAGCGCTCGCGGAACCAGTCGTGGTCCTCTTCGGGCACGCCGAGCATGTCGGCGACGGCCAGCATGGCGAAGGGCTGCGAGTACGCCGAGATGAATTCGCAGTGGCCGTCGTCGAGGAACACCTCGAGCTGATGATCGGCGAGGCGGTGCATGAACGCTTCGTTGGCCTGCAGCCGCTTGGGCGTGATGAGGCGCATGAGCACGTGGCGCTCTCTGGTGTGATCCGGCGGGTCCATCGTCACCATGTGCTCGTTGAGCGGCATGGTGTGGCGGTGCTCGGCGATCTGATCGGTGATGTCGTCGCCCACCAGCGGCTCGGGGAACTGGGCGAAGGGGCCGACGGGCGAGTTGACCGACGAGAAGTCGTCGGTGTTGCGGTAGATCTCGCTCAGCTCGTCGTAACCCGTGACGGCGACGACGCCGAGGTGGTCGAGGGGCAGCACCGGGCACTCGGCGCGCAGCGTCTCGAAGTAGGGGTACGGGTCCTCGACGAGTGACTCGTCGAAGAAGAAGTCGATGGTCTTCCAGTCCACAATGCCCTCCCGCTGCTGGGCACTCGCACAGCAATGCTGTGCAACTGCTTAGCATGCGTGGCAGAGTGGCGCCAGTGACCTCGCCCCGCCGCATCGGCGCCACCGACTCGAAGACCCGTGAGGCGTTGCTGGACGCCGCCGAACGCCTCCTGCTCGACGATGGCTACGCCGCGGTCACGTCGCGGCGCGTTGCGGCCGCCGCGGGCCTCAAGCCCCAGCTCGTCCACTACTACTTCCGCACGATGGACGACCTGTTCGTCGAGGTCCTGCGGCGCAACGCCGACGCGTCGCTGGCGCATGCCGAGCGCGTCCTCGCCGCCGACGGCTCGCTCGCGGCGCTGTGGTCGCTGAACAACGACCCGCGCGGCGCCCGCTTCCTCGTCGAGATGGCGGCGCTGGCCAACCACCGCAAGGACATCCGCGCCGAGATCGCCCGCTACGCCAAGCGCAACCGGGCGCTGCAGCTCAAGGCGCTCAAGGCAGCCCTCCCCGAGGGCACGATTCCGCCCATGGTGGCGCTCGTGCTGATGACGGGGCTCGGCCAGGTCATGGGAATCGAGCAGGCCCTCGGCGTCACCGAAGGCCACGCGGCCACCCGCGCCTTCGTCGCCGACGCCATCGCCCGCCTCGACGCCGAGCCGTAGCCGTTACGGGTGCCCGAAACTGGACGCCAGGCGCAGCAGTTCGTCGCGCAGCGTGGCGTCGGGCAGGTCGATGACGAAGGGATGCATCACCGCGCCGCTGATGGCGGCGACGAGCATGGCCACGCGCACACGCCCCTCGGGCCCTGCGTCTTCGCCCACCAGCAGCGCCTGCATCTTGCGCATGACGGCGCGGAACGCCCTGTGCTTGGCGAAGGACTCCACGATCACCGGGTCGTTGAGCATGGCGCCGGCGCGGCGGCGTCCCGCGATGGCGAGGTCGACCATGCCGGCCAAGAGTTCGTCGCGCGACGACGCGGCCTCGACGACGTCGCGCAACCGCGCCAGCTCCGCCTCGGCGGCCGCCAGCACGATCTCGTCCTTCGACTTGTACTGGTGGTACACCGCCGCCTTCGTGACGCCGATCTCATCGGCGATCATCTGCAGCGACGTGCCGCCCACGCCGTGGCGAGCGAACAGTGACGTGGCGGCGGTGACGACCCGGGTTTGGGCGGCGGTAAGGGCCATTGCCCCGAAACTAGCCGATCGGCTACTTTGCGAACTATGGCTGACGAGCAGATCGACACGTTCCTCGAAGCGCGCAAGCCCGGAGCGCATCTCGCCGAGGAGTACGTACCCGACGAGTTCGTCCTCATGCTGGGCGTAGACCTGCAGAACTTTCCGAAGTTCCCCAAGCTCGCCGACGGCGTCACCTACGCCCGCGCCGCGCTCGACATCCGCGCCGAGACCGAGGTCGACTCCGGCGCCGAGCTCGCCGACTACTCCGGTCCCTACCGCCCCGATCTGCGCTTCACCGACTTCTCGCGCGACGCCCTCGCCCACAAGCTGTTGCCGTGGGCCGAGGCCTACCTGTTGTTGTGCGTCGACGGGTGGTCGGCCGAAGTCGGACGCCGCTACGGCGCGGAGGTCGCGCTCGAAATCGAGTGGGCGGCCTGGAACGACCAGATGCGTCCCGAGATCGACCGCATGCGCGCCGAGTTCCTACCGGCGTCGGTGACCTACGACGATCCGAATGCGCACGACGACCGCACCCGCCGGCCCGTCTACACCGGCCTGTTCTCACCGCGCGACGGCATCGACGCGCTCGACAAGCCGGCCCTCGTGCGGTGGCTCCTCGGGAGCCACGAGTTCCTGCTCCAGGCGATCGAAGGCTGGGCGGCGCAGATCGTCGTGCGCTATGGCCTCGACGTGATGTTCGACATCCAGTACACGCTGTGGGGCGACACCGTGCTGCCGGGCGCCAAAAAACTCAAGGAGCGGTACCTCGGGATCACCGGCACCACGGTCGCCGACTGGATGAAGGATCTTCAGATGGACGCCACGGCGATGCCGGGCAAGGCGTTCGACGTCTCGTTCGAAATGCCGTCGGAAGACGTCGGCATCATGACGTTCAACCGCTGCGTTGCCGTCGACCAGTGGGAGTCGATGGGCCGGCCCGACATTCTCGAGAAGAACTGCCACTCGACGTGCCCCAAGTCGATGATCGTGACGACGAAGCTCTACAACCCGAAGATGAAGGTCGACATCCTCGCCATCCCGCCCCGCGTCGACGACGGTGACGTGTGCTGCAAGTGGCGCTTCTCGATGGAAACCGACGACTAGAGAAAGACCGAAGTGCGACGGGCGAAGCGCCAGCGCGTGCCGTCGTGCACGACTTCGTCGTCGTAACGGCCGACCACGAAGATGGTCCAGCCGGTCTCGCCTTTGACGAGAAAGGCGAAGTCGCTCACCACTCGGGCCGAAGTGCTCGACGCGTCGATCACGCGGGTGTTCGCCACCATGTGGCGCTGCGGCGCTCGCGGTATCCACGATTCGTACGCGGCGCGCAACTCTTCCGTGCCGCGATGCGTGCCCACCGGAAATTCGATCGATGCGTCGGCGGTGAAGGTGGCGAGCACGTCGTCGACCCGGCCGTCGTCGACCGCGTGGTTGTACTCCGCCAAGAGATTGCAGATGTCGTCTCGGACGGTCATATGCCGATGTCCACGATCGGTCGCTCCAAGGGGTTCAGGTTGATCTGTTGCAGCGCCTTCAACAGCTGCGCGTACGGCAGGCCGGCGAGGAAGCCGTCGACCGTGCGCTCGAAGTTCGACAGGTGACCTTCGATCTCGGGCGAGATGCGTAAGAACTCGAAGCCGCGTTGATGCAGGCCCTGCTGCTGCTTGGGCAGGTTCGAGAAGTCCTGCGTCGGGATCGGCGGCACGCGCGGATCGTTGTACTCCCACACTTCGGGCGGCGTGGGCTTGGGCCGCGCCTCGCCCTCGGGATACCGGGTCAGGGACCAGATCTCCATCAGCGTTGCTTCGGGACCGAGCGGGCGGAAGCGATACGACGACGCGCTCGAGTACATCGGCAGCACGAAGTAGTGAGGGAAGGTGTACCAGAGCGAGTCGCCGAAGCCGCTCGCCTCGAGTTCGTTCAGGTCGGGCATGGTGGGGATGCCGCGCGCTCGATGGGCGCGCGTGACCTCGTCGTTGAAGGCGCGATGCCACGTGGCCATGTCGGGCACGTCGGCTTCGGTGGCCAGGCGCTCGGCGATGGCGACGTCGTTGGCGTGCACCATGCCGCTCATGCCTTCGCTCATCGTGCGGAGGTACGCGAGTTCGCCGGCGAGCAGGGTGGCCGTCTCGGCTATCCCGTTCTTCGGCGGGAAGCGACCCGGAATGACGAGCTGCGGGTGGCTCTCGATCACGTGGTACTGCTCCATGAACGCGGCCTCGGCCAGCTTCCAGTTCACCGGCAGGCGAAAGGCGCGCCACCACTCGACGCGCATGTCCTCGAGGTGCCAGGCGTCCATGGCAGTGGCGAAGGGTTCGAGGCAGTCGCGCAGCGGCGGCGCCTCGCGGTCGAGGTTGATCCAGGCGCTGCCACCCCACGTCTCGGCGCGCACCGGCGTGAGGTCGATGTCGTCGCCCTCCAGGTTGTGCTCGGCGAAGGCGCGGCGCTTGGGCACGAAGGTGTTCGTCCCATCGGGGCCGTACGTCCAGCCGTGGAACGGGCACACGAAGCCGGCGCCACACGTGCCGTCGCCCGTCGCCACCTTGACGCCGCGGTGGCGGCAGGCGTTCTGGAACGCCCGCACCCCGCCGTCCTCGGTGCGCACGACGATCACCGACTGGTCGAGGAATTCGTAGACGACGAAGTCGTTCGGCGCCGGGATCTCCTCGAGCCGGCACGCCATGTGCCAGACGCGGGGCCAGAGCTGCTCGGCTTCGAGGGCAAAGAACTCCGGGTCGTAGTACCGCTGCTTGGGCAGGCGGTCCACTGCCGTTATTGAGAACGGGATTCTCACTATCGGTACAGTATGCCTCTCATGGCCGACGTCGACGTCCTCATCGTTGGCGCGGGCATCACCGGGATCTACCAGCTGTACCGAGCGCGTGAAGCCGGCTTCTCCGCCGTCCTGCTCGAAGCCGGCGCGGGCGTGGGGGGCACGTGGTTCTGGAACCGCTACCCCGGCGCCCGCTTCGACTCCGAGAGCTACACGTACGGCTACCTGTTCTCGCGCGAGTTGTTCGACGAGTGGGAGTGGTCCGAACACTTCGCCGGCCAGCCCGAGATCGAGCGTTACCTCAACCACGTCGTGGACCGATTCGACCTCCGGCGGGCGATGGAGTTCGGGACGCGGGTGACCGCCGCGGTGTGGTCGGGTGACCACTGGGCGGTCAGCGCTGACGACGGGCGCGGCTGGGACGCCCGCTTCCTCGTCGCCGCGACCGGCGTGCTGTCGGTTCCGTACTTCCCCGACGTCCCCGGCCGGGACGCGTTCGCCGGCGAGCAGTACCACACGGGGTTGTGGCCATCGGAGCCGGTCGACTTCCGCGACCAGCGCGTGGCCGTCGTCGGCACCGGTTCGAGCGGCGTGCAGATCGTGCCGGTGATCGCCGAGGAGGCGGCGTCGCTCACCGTGTACCAGCGCAGCGCCAACTGGTGCACGCCGCTGAACAACGCGCCGATCAGGCCCGACGAGCAGCGCGCCCTGCGCGCCGAGTTCGACGCCCTGTGCCACGTGCTCAACACGTCGGCCGCCGGATTCCTGCACCAACCACACGACCGCGGCGCCTTCGACGACTCCGACGAGGAACGCCTCGCCTTCTTCGAGAAGATGTGGCACAGCCCGGGCTTCGCCAAGCTGTCGAGCAACTACCTCGACCTGCTGTTCAACGACGCGGCCAACGACGCGTGGTGCGCGTTCCTCGAGGGCAAGATCCGCTCCATCGTGCGCGACCCCGTCACCGCCGACAAGCTCATCCCGACGCACCGCTACGGACAGAAACGACCGCCGTTCGTGAACGGTTACTACGAGGCGTTCAACCGCGACAACGTCACCCTGGTCGACCTGCGCGCGTCGCCGATCGTCTTCGACGACCTCGACATCGTCGTGTGGGCGACGGGGTTCGACTTCGGCACCGGCGCACTGGCGCGCATGGGCGTCGTCGGGCGCGACGGCGTCGCCCTCAACGACCACTGGGCCGATGGCCCCCAGACATTCCTCGGCGTATGCACCGCCGGCTTTCCCAACTTGTTCTTCCCTGGCGGCCCGCACGCCGCCGCGGGCAACAACCCGCGCTACAACGGCGACCAGGTCGACTTCGTCACCGACACGCTCATCCACACGGGCGACCGCGTGATCGAAGTGACCGCAGAGGCCGAGCAGCGCTGGACCGACATGGTCGACCGCGCCGCGCAGACCAACCCGTTCGGCGAGCTCGGCCAGTACTTCGGCACCAACATTCCGGGCAAGCCGCGTCGCTATCTCCTCAATGCCGGCGGTCGCCCCAAGCTGTTCAAGGAAATCGCCCGCGTGAAGGACACCGACTACGCCGCCTTCACCCTTCTGTGAAGGATCGCCCGTGCACAACACGGAAATTCCTTCACAGAAGTGCGAAGGGGTTAGACGGTGGCGATCGGGGTCACCGGGGAGCCGACGATGCCGGGGAGGCGCAGCGGGGGCGCGGTGAGCAGGAAGCGCGACCGGTGGTGCTCCCGCAGCCAGGTGGCGAGTTCGTCGAGGTACCACAGCTCGCCTAGGGGCACGCCGAGCTTGAACAGGCAGAGGTGGTGCAGCGGCAGGAACGAGTGGCGCGACGGGTCCTTGTCCTTGCCGAGGAGGCCTTCGACGGCGTAGTTGTCGGCGACGAGCGCGCTGATCTGCGACTCCGCGATCCACTGCAACAGCGCGTCGTCGTGGGCGTCGAGATAGCTGCACGTGGTGAACAGCTCGCGCACCGGCGGGTTCCGATCCCACTCGAGGATGCGGGTGGCGAAGCCGGTGTGCAGCAGCAGCACGTCGCCAGGTTCGACCGCGACGCCATCGGCTTCCATGATCTGGCGCAGCGTGTCGTAGCCGACGGGCGTCCACGCGTCGCCGAGGTGGTGGCGCAGGTCGACGAGCACGCCGCGGCCCTGCACGCCGTGGAACGCCATGTGCTCGAGGCCGAGGTGATGCGCGTGCGAGCGTCCATCCGCCGTCGGACCGACGAGGTCCACGCCGGCGCGGTAGCCGTTGTAGAAGACAGCCTCCTCGACACCGTCGCCGTCGGCGTCGAACTCGGCGCCGACGTGGGCCAGCGAGTCCCACTGCGTGGAGTACTGAAGGGCGAGGGTGACGACGTCGTCAGCCCACACGTCGACGTACTTGGGATCGCCGTAGTCGGGCATCTCGCTCATGTGGACGTTGAAGAACGTCGCCGGCGTGCCGTCCATGTCGGGCGTGGGCTGGACGACGGGCGGATAGCGGCGTTCGTTGAGCGCCGTACCGCCGGGAAAGTCGAGAGGCAGCGACAGGCAGAACGACACGCCGGCCTGCACCTCTGCCACGCCCTCGATCACCTTGGCCGGCGTCAGCAGGTTGATGCGGCCGAGTTCGTCGTCGTCGCCCCAGTCGCCCCAGGTGGAGCCGTCTGGTTTTTGCTTCCAGCGAGCCACGCAACCCACCATTGCACACCGCGCTCGCGAAATGCGAGAATGGCATTTCCATGAGTGATTTCGTCGTCTCCGCAGACGGGCACATCCTCGAACCGACCGATCTCTTCCGCACCCGCCTGCCGAAGCACCTGCGCGAGCGAGGCGTGTGGGAGGAGGACTTCGAGATCGAGCCGCTGGTCGAGGGTGGCGCCCGCGTCTTCCGGCGCCTGCACACCCCCGGATACGAGGGCTGGACGATCTCGCGCTACCGCCAGACGAGCGGCCGCACGCCCGAGGGCGATCCCGAGCTGATCATCGAAGACCTGGCGGCCGACGGCGTCGACGCCGCGGTGATGCACCCCAACCTGTCGCTGTTCGGCCTGTACTCCGACGACCACGAGCTGTCGATGGCACACGCCCGCGTCTACAACGACTACGTCATCGAGCGCTTCGGTGCGTACTTCGACCGCATCGTGCCGACGGCGCCCGTGCCGGTCACCGACGTCACCGACGCCGTGGCCGAGATCGAGCGCGTCGGCGCCGCGGGCATGAAGGCGATCCTGCTGCCGGCGATACCGCCCAAGCCCTATTACTCGCGCGACTACGACCCAGTGTGGGACGCCATCAGCGCCATCGGTGGCCACGTGTTCGTGCACACGCAGACCGGCGGCGTGAAGGTGAACGACACCGAGTCGACGACGCTGAAGGTCGTACTCGAGAACGCGGCGCAAGTGAACCAGCCCGTCACCGAGAAGAGCGCGTCGAAGCGGATGATCACGCAGTGCATCTATTCGACGGTCACACCCCAGCAAGTCATCTGCGAGCTGATCGGCGGCGGTGTCGCCGAGCGCCACCCCGACCTGCACTTCGCCCTCATCGAGTTCAACGCCCACTGGCTGGCGTCGCTCGTCGGTTCAATGGACAAGGCGTGGACGACCGGCATCGGGCAGGACAGCGACTGGTGGCTCGGCAAGTGGGACGACACCCGCCCGGCCCACGACCAGCCGAACATGGCGCGCCTGTTCAAGCTCAACGAGAAGTGGCCGTATCCGCTCATGCCGAGTGAGTACGTGCAGCGGCAGTTCCACGTGTCGTTCCAGGATGACCCGGTCGCGGTGGCGTGCCGCCACCTCACGGGACTGCGGTCGATTGTGTGGGGCAACGACTACCCCCACGCCGAAGGCACGTTCCGGGGCAGCCAGGAGTTGATCGCCCGGCAGTTCGCGGGCGTGCCCGACGACGAGCGCCAGGCGATGCTCGGCGGCACGCTCGCCGAGATTCTCGGCCTCGCCCCCGCGCTGGTCTAGGACGTTGCGCTTCGACGGCCGCGTCGTCATCGTCACCGGCGCCGGACGCGGCATCGGCCGCGCCTACGCCGAGTTGTTCCGGGCGCTCGGCGCCGAAGTGGTCGCCAACGACATCGACGAGGTCGAGGGCGTCACCCACGTGGGCGACGTGTCCGACCCGGCGTACGCGCAGCAACTCGTCGACACGCACGACCGCGTCGACGCGCTCGTCAACAACGCCGGCAACGTGCAGTGGGCGACGATGCCCGACGTCGACGCCGCCAATCTCGACGCCCACCTGCGCGTCCACGTGCACGGCACGTTCAACACCATCAGCGCAGCGTGGCCCCGGATGGTGGCGGCCGCTTACGGCCGCATCGTCAACACCACCTCGACGGGCGCGCTCGGGCTCAAGGGCAACCTCGGTTATGCGACGGCGAAGGGCGCGGTGATCGGCATGACGCGCACGCTGGCCGTCGAAGGCGCGCCCCACGGAATCAAGGTCAACGCCGTCGCGCCCGTGGCGGCGACGCGCCTTGGGGGCGACGTCGACGATCCCAACATGGCGCCCGCACGCGTGGCGCCGATGGCGGCGTACCTCGCCAGCGAGGACTGCCCCGTCAGCGGCCAGATTTACACCGCCGGCGCCGGTCGCTTCGCCCGCCTGTTCGTCGGCTCCACGCCAGGTGTCGTGGCCGACGACGTCGAATCCAACTGGCAGCAGATCAACGACGCCACCGGCTACACCATCCCTGCCGATCTCATGGAGTGGTCGGCCGAATACCTGAGGCACCTGCACTCACCAAACCAACCATGACACTCACCACCCCAACCACGATCCACCGCGGCGCGGACGAGCTGCCGTTCATCACCTTTCCCGACGGCATCGGCATGCAAGTGCTCCAGGTCGACTTGTCCGTCGGCGTGTGGATCGTGCGCAGCCGCTTCCAGCCGGGGACGACGGTGGCGACGCACAAGCACACCGGTCACGTGTACGCCTTCACCCTCTCGGGGAGCTGGCACTACCTCGAGTCGCCCGAGGCGGTGAACACTGCGGGCTCGTATCTCTACGAGCCGGCGGGATCGGTGCACACGCTGCACGTGCCGCCGACCAACACCGAGGTGACCGACGTGTGGTTCACGATCTACGGCGCCAACCTCAACCTCGACGCCGCCGGGAACGTGACGTCGGTGACCGACGCCCACAACGTGCTGTCGTACTACCGCTACCTGTGCCGTGAGCAGCACGGCATGGCCGACCCGCCCGTCATCGTGCTCGGAGCGCAATGAGGGCCGCCGTCCTCAACGAGGACCGCAGCCTGTCGGTCGTCGAACAACCCGATCCCACCCCGGCGGCGGGCGAAGCGGTCGTGCGCGTCACCGGCTGCGGCATCTGCGGCAGCGACCTGCACTCCGTGGCGGTTATGGGACCGGCGGGCACCGTGCTCGGCCACGAGATCGCCGGCGTCGTCGAAGCGGTCGGCGGTGGCGTCACCAACGTGAAGGCGGGCGACGTGGTGGCGGTGCGGCCGTTCTCCGGTTGCGGGCGCTGCGAGTTCTGCCGCGCCGGGCGCGCCGACCACTGCGCGTCCTTTGCCCTCATCGGCTTTCAGCGGCCGGGCGGCTACGCCGAGTTCACTTGCGCGGTCGCCGACGAGTTGTTCGCGCTGCCGGCTGACGTGCGCGCCGAAGACCACGCGCTGGTCGAGCCGTTCGCGGTGGCGCGCCGCGGGCTGCGCCGCGGTGGTCTCGCCGCCGGCGAGTCCGTCGTCGTGCTCGGTGCCGGACCGATCGGCCTCGCGGTCACCCACTGGGCGCGCGCGTTGGGCGCGGGCGACATCGTCGTGAGCGACCCCGTGGCGCACCGCCGCGAGCTCGCATTGCAGCTCGGTGCCACGCGCGCCGTGCACCCCGAGGAGATCGCGGGCACGAGCGCGCCGCTCGTCGTCGAGTGCAGCGGGGTGCGCTCGCTTATCGACCAGGCGATGCAGCTCGCCGCGGTCGACGGGCGCGTCGCGGTGATCGGCATGTGCCTGCAACCCGACACGATCTTCCCGTGGTGGGGGCTGAACAAGGAACTCGACGTCCGTTTCAGCATCTATTACGGCCGCGAGGACTTCACCGACACCATCGACGCGTTCGCTGACGGATCGCTGGCCCCCGACGGCTTCGTCACCGAGACCATCGGGCTCGACGCCGTGCCCCGTCGTTTCGCCGAACTGCAAGCCGACGCCGACGCCGGCAAGGTGGTGATCGCACCGTGATGCGTCGCGTCACCCTCATCGTCGCCGTCGTGGGCGCGTCGCTGCTGGCGCCCGCCAACTACGCCGGCGCGGCCACGCCCCGCGCCACAAACTGCGGCCGCAACGACCGGCCCGAGACCGGCGTCCAGGGCGAGGTCCCGCTGCGCGACCAGCTCGACGGCCGCGCCCTCCAGGGTTACAACTGCGGCCTCGCCCTCGTGGGTCACGTGGCGCTCAAAGGGGCCAGCGCCAACATGGCGTGGGCCGGGCACTGCGCCTACGTCGCCACGGTCGGCGAAGGCGTCAACGTCGTCGACGTGTCGAACCCGCAACACCCGAAGCGAACCGCGCAGCTGCACCACCTGACGACCGACGTCGACATCGAGACGATCGCGGCGCAGCAGGTCGGCAATCGCGCCGTGCTCGTCGTCGGCCGCTACGGCGAATACGCCCCGCAGCCGCTGACCGCACCGATGGACATCTACGACGCCAGCAACTGCGCCCACCCGAAGTTCCTCACGACGTTTCACTGGCCCGAGAACACGCACAACCTCACCATCACGCCCGACGGCACCCGGGTGTTCTCCACGCTCCCGTTGCAGGAAGCCGACATCCACGACCCCCGCCACCCGCGCTTCCTCGGCAACCTCGAGAACGCGCTCGTGGGCGGCCCGTTGACCGATGGTCGCATCCAGGTGTCGTCGCACGACGTGGCCACCAGCCCCGACGGCAACACGATCTACTTCGGTGGTCAGACGCCGATGAGCACCGGCGCCATGATCGCCGATGTCACCGACTACCCGCGGCGCAAGCCACGGCTCGTCATGAAGGCCGCCGGACGGGCGCACTCCGTCGACGCGGCCACCATCGGCAACCGCAACTACATCGTGCACTCCGAGGAAAGCATCGCCAGTGTGGCGGCCAACGGCTGCATCAACCAGAACCTCAATCCGATCGCCGGCGCGGCCCAGCCGTGGATCAGCGACGTGACCGATCCGGCGCACCCGAAGATGCGCATCAGCCGGCTCACGCTCGCCATCAACCAACCCCACAACTGCGTGCGCGAACTCGGCGACGGCGAGAACGCCAGTGTCCATTACCACGACGTCGACGACCCGCAACACACGACGTTCGTGATGGCGTCGATGTGGAACGCCGGCGTGCGCATCTTCGACGTGCGCGACCCGTGGCACCCGCGTGAGGTGGCGTACTTCAACCCGGGCATGTTCCTGCGGCCCTCGGACAACGGGGCGCTCGACAAGGCGTGGGGTCACGTCCATTACGACGCCGCATCGGGCCAGCTGTGGTTCGCTACGCAGTCGGGCGGCTTCTGGGTCGTCGAGTTGGAACCGCAGGTGCGAGCGCATCTCGGTCTGCCGGCGCGTCCGGTGCTGCACCCGTCGGGCACGATCCCCCGCCCGGCGTCGACCCGCATCGTGTTGTCGCCCGCCCTCGCCGCCAGCTCGCAGTACTACTGCACCCTGGCGTCCTTCAGCGGCTGATGCGCGCCGCCCTCTGCCGCGAACTCGGGCCGCCTGAGGTTGTCACCGTGACCGACGTCGACGCGCCCGAAGCGGGCGACGGCCAGGTACGCGTGCGGGTCGAAGCGTCGGCCGTCAACTTCCCCGACGTGCTGCTGGTCGCCGGCGAGTATCAGGTGAAGGTCGAGCCGCCGTTCGTGCCCGGCAGCGAATTCGCCGGCGTCGTCGTCGACACCGGGGCGCGCGTGTTCGGCAGCGCGCTGGTGGGCGCGTTCGCCGATGAGATCGTCGTGGCGCCGACGTCGGTGACACCGATTCCCGACGGCGTCGACAGCGCGACCGCCGCCGCGTTCGGCGTCGCCCACCGCACGGCGTACCACGTGCTGCGTTCGGTGGCGACGGTGCAGGCGGGCGAGCGCGTCGTCGTGTTAGGAGCGGGCGGCGGCGTCGGTCTCGCGGCGGTGCAACTGGCGGCGCACCTCGGCGCCGAAGCAATCGCGGTGGCGTCGTCCGACGAGAAGCTGGCCGTGGCGCGCACGCTCGGGGCCGCGCACACTGTGAACCATCGCGACGGCGACCTCCGCGCCGGCCTCGGCCAGAACGATGTCGTGGTGGATCCCGTCGGCGGCGATCTTTCCGAACCGGCGCTGCGCAGCCTGCGACCCGGTGGGCGGTTCGTCACCGTCGGGTTCGCGTCGGGCACGATTCCCCGTATCCCACTCAACCTCGTGCTGCTGAAGGGGATCACCATTGCCGGCTTCCAGTTTCTCGACTTCGCCACCCGCCACCCCCACGAACTGCGCCGCAACGAGGACGAGCTGCTGGCGCTGTTGCGCGACGGGCACGCCGTCCCGCACATCGGCGCCCGCTTCGGCCTCGACGATGCGGCGGCGGCGTTGCGCTACGTCGCCGACGGGCGCGCCATCGGAAAGGTCGTGATCGATGTCGCCTGATCCGGTCGACGACGTGTGGGACGTGCTGGCGACGGCGCGCACGATCCGCCGTTTCACCGACGAACCCGTCGACGACGCCACGCTGACGCGCTGCCTGCGCGCCGCGTCGTGGGCGCCCAACGGCGCCAACGCCCAGGCGTGGCGCTTCGTCGTGCTGCGCTCGCCCGAGATGCGCGCCGCGGTGCAAGCGGCCGCCGATCTCATCCTGCGCACGGTGATCGAACCGGTCTACGGCATGAGCCGTCCCGCCCACGACGACACCTCGAAGTTCGCCCGCAACAACCGCGCCACCTACGAACTGCACGACCGCGCCGGCGAGCGCACGTCGCTGCTGTTCTGCACCTACAAGTACAAGACGGCCTCGGAGCTGCTGCTCGGCGGCTCGATCTATCCGGCGATGCAGAACTTCCTGCTAGCGGCGCGCGCCCTCGGCCTCGGCGCCTGCATCACGAGTTGGGCCTCGTATGGCGGCGAGCCACTGCTGCGTGACGCCGTCGGCATTCCCGAGGACTGGTTGATCGCCGGCCACGTCGTGGTCGGCTGGCCCCGCGGCCGGCACGGCCCGGTGAAGCGAAGGCCGCTGGGGGACGTGGTCGACCTCGACCGTTGGGACAACCCGGCGGTCGCCATCGCGGGTGAGCGCACACCGGGCGCCGACTTCGACGTGTTGCGCTTCCGTGGTTCCTTCGCGGAGTAGCGCGGCGGGTAGCTTCGCCTCGTGCCCAAGCTGACACGAACGTCGGCCGTCCTCGCGGCGGCGCTGGCGCTGCTGTTGGCCTCGTGCGGCACGCGGCTGCCCGACAGCGCGTTCCGCGATTCGGCACAACCCGTCAGCGCCGGCGCGCGCCGCGACGCGACCGGCACCGATGCTGGCGGCGACTCGCTCGACAACGGCGGGACGACCGACACGACGGCGGCGAGCGGCGTCGACACCGGCTCGAACACCGGTCGGTCGAGCAGCGGCAGCGGCGGCGGGCCGAGCGCGCCGGGCGACAGCGCCCCGAACCGGGCGTCGGACACCGGCGTCACCGACACGACGATCACCATCGGCAACATCACGGCGGAGAACGGCGTCTTAGGTGATGCGTTCGCGCCGGCGGTGCGCGGCGTACGCGCCTGGGTCGCCTACACCAACGCCCACGGCGGCATCCACGGTCGCCAGGTCGTGCTCAAGACATGCGACGACCGCGAGGATCGCAACCGCGACCTGGCGTGCGCGCAGCAACTCGTCGAGCGGGACAAGGTGTTCGCGCTCATCGGCGTCAACAGCCGCGCCTTCGGGGGCGCGGCGCAGTACCTCGCCGATCACCAGATCCCGGTGCTCGGCTTTCCGATCACCAACAGCCTCTACCGCTACCCGACCATGTTCAGCATCTACCGCAACGGCTACGCCCGCGACGGCAAGACCGTCGGCTACAACGGCAACCTCGTCTACACGTCGGGCTGGATGCGCTGGTTCCACAAGACGCTCAACCTCACGAAGGCGGCGGTGTTCACCTACGACATCGACGAGTCGAAGCAGGCGGGCGACCTGTTCAAGAAGGGCATGGAGCTCGAAGGCATGCAGGTGACCGAGTACACCGTGTCATTCGCCGCGCCGAGCTTCGACCAGGACGTCGCCGATATGCAGCGCAACGGCACCGAGATGATCGTCGACTCGATGGACGACGGTGCTAACAAGAAGTTGTGCGACGCCATGGCCCGGCGCAAGTTCTCGGTCAAGGCGAAGGTGTCCACTGTCGTCGTGATGAGCGACAAGGTCGGTACCGACTACAACGACACGTGCCGCAACTCGGTGTACGTGCCGGGCTTCACGCTCGACTACGACGACCCGTCGAATCCCGAGATCGTCAAGTTCCGCGACGCCTTCCACCGCTACCAGCCGAACCTGCCGCTGCATCAGTGGGCGCTCGAGGCGTGGCTGCAAGCCGACCTGGCGGCGGAGTACCTCAACACGTCCGCGCCGACGCGCACCGGGCTCGTGAAGTACCTCGACGACGTGCGCAACTGGGACGGCCACGGCGTGCATTCTGGTCTCGACTGGGGCAAGTACGACCCGTCCTCCCCGCGTACCAAGGACTGCTTCACCATCGCCCACTGGCAGGACAGCGCCAAGGGATGGACCAACGCTTCCGGTAACTTCCCCGACTGCTACCCCGACGCCTACCAGTACCAGGCGCCCGCCCTCGAGCAGGGCAACTAGCCGGTCAGTTCGCGGCGACGGGCTGGCGAATCAGCGTCTTCAACTTCTCCGGAGCGGACCGGCGGGGGTCGCCCAGGTAGATCTCGTGATGTCGGCCGCGGCGATGGCGGCCCTGGTCGGCGATGAAGCTGTGCAGCGCGGCGATGGTCGGCTGCTCGGCCGAATACGGACCGACGTGCATGACCTGCGCCGAACTCGCCTTCGGCGAACCGCTCGACGCGCACGTGGTCGACCGGCAAATCGGGCTTCTTCGCCGCGGTCGCCGCCAGCACCTCGCCGAGCAGTCCGGGCGGTAGGTCTTCGGGGAGACGGATCATCATCGTCCAGGCCCAGGTGTCGGTGAACGTTGCTTCGAGCGGCGCGACGCGCTCGTTGCGCCCGGTCGCCTTCTTCAACGCGAAGTGCACGCCGTAGGCGACCGAGTACAGCGACTGGATGGCGAGAGCGAACGCCGGGGCGGTGTTCGGGTTGCCCTCACCGTCGATCATCGCGAAGGTGGCGTCAGGCACCTCCACCAGCTGCGGGGCGTTCGGGCGGGCTTTGTACAGCTGTTCGTGCGTTGTCACCTGGCCATGGTGAGGCGGAGGAACGACGTGGCACTAGGGGCGTTGGTCCCGGCTCAAGGCCCGGCGAAGATGGCGTCGCCGTTGGCCTCGGACCGCGCCGGCGCCGGCTCGCTGTAGCGGCCCGCTTCGTGACGGGCCACGACGAAGTGGTGCACCTCGTCGGGGCCGTCGGCGAGGCGCAGCGTGCGCTGGCTCGTGTACATCGCCGCGAGCGGCGTCCACTGCGACACGCCGGTGGCGCCGTGAATCTGGATCGCCTGGTCGATGATCTGGCACACCTTCTCGGGCACCATCGCCTTCACCGCGCTGACGTAGACGCGGGCTTCGGCGTTGCCGAGGATGTCCATCGCCTTGGCCGCCTTGAGCACCATGAGGCGGCAGGCGTCGAGTTCGATGCGGGCGCGCGACACCGTCTCCATGTTCTTGCCGAGACTGAGGATCGGCTTGCCGAACGCCTCGCGGAACTTGCCGCGGCGGATCATCAACTCGAGCGCCTTCTCGCCCTGACCGATGGCGCGCATGCAGTGATGGATGCGACCCGGACCGAGGCGCACCTGGCTGATCTCGAAGCCGCGGCCTTCACCGAGCAGCATGTTGGTGGCCGGTACGCGCACGTTGTCGAAGCGCAGGTGCATGTGACCGTGCGGCGCGTCGTCGTGACCGAACACGTGCATCGGACCGAGGATCTGCACGCCCGGCGTGTCCATCGGCACCAGGATCTGCGACTGCTGCTGGTAGGTCGCCGCGTCCGGGTTCGTCTTGCACATGACGATCATGATCTTGCAGCGGGGGTCGCCCGCTCCCGAAATGTAGTACTTCTCGCCGTTGAGGACGTACTCGTCGCCGTCACGCACCGCGGACAGCGACACGTTCTTCGCGTCCGAGCTGGCGAGGTCGGGCTCGGTCATGGCGTACGCCGAGCGGATCTCGCCGTTGAGCAACGGCTCGAGCCACTGCTTCTTCTGCTCCGGTGTGCCGACGCGCTCGAGCACCTCCATGTTGCCGGTGTCGGGCGCCGAGCAGTTCAACGACTCCGACCCGAGGGGGTACTTGCCCAACTCGACGGCGATGTAGGCGTAGTCGAGGTTCGACAAGCCGCCGACTTCGGAGTCGGGCAGGAAGAAATTCCACAGGCCGGCTTCCTTGGCCTTCGCCTTGGCGCCGTCGAGCAACTCGAGTTGGCCCGGGGCGAACTGCCACCGGTCGTGATGGTTTTCGCCGAGGGCGAAGAACTCGGCCTGCATCGGCGCCACCACGTCTTCGAGGAACGCGGTGACGCGGTCGAACAGCGGGCGCGCCGCCTCGCTCATGCGCAGGTCGAACAGTTCCGGCGGTTCAATCGGGGTGCTCATCGGGGCGAACCCTAGACCGTGTCCTCCGGCGCGGAGGATGGGCCGTTGTGCCCTGCCACCGACCGCCGTTGGTCGTCACCCTGAGGGCTCAGATGGACGAGCGGGAGGTGCGCGATGAGCGACGCGGGCGTATGTGAGAAGTGCGGCGCGGCCCCCGCCAAGCCGTATTCGTTCTGGTACGGGGCCAAGTCCGGACCGGACGAATACTCTCGTACGCCTTTCCGGTCGGGCACGTCGTCGGGTGTGCGCACGACGGTCACGACGCACTTCCGAATCGGCGGAACCGACACGGCGTTGCTGTGCCACGCCTGCGTGTTGCGCGGCCGCGAGTCAACGTCGGTGCGCAAGCTCCTCCGCGAGTTCTTCGCCGTCCCGCTCATCGCGTTCTTCTACGTCATGCTCACTATCGGCGTGGTCGCGATGTTGTGGAACACCGAGTTCGCGCGCGCCGCCGGATGGTTCGTCGCAGCGGTCGGGCTCGCCGCTGTCGTCTTCGCCGGCATATTCGCCTACAACGGCGACGACGACTGCGGCCAACACATGACCGTCGCGCAACACGAGGCGACGTTGCGTGGCCAGGGTTGGACGGAGTTCTGGACCGCCCGCGAGTACAAGAAGCTGCGACCGAGCCGGTAACCGCGTGCACGCCGTCCTGACCGGGATCGACTGGACCGCCGGCTTCATTGCCGTCGTGTCCGCTGGCGTCATCGTCGTCGGCGTGGCGCATGCGCTGATGCGGTTGACGGGATGGATCGTGGTTCACGTATCGGCACAACACGCGGCGGCCGATTCGCCGTCACGTCATCTCCTCGGCGTCCGCGCCGGTCCACGCAGCGACGAAGTGCAAGATTTCCGCAGCATCGGCGTCGGGCTCAGCCGTTCCCTGGTGCTCGGCCTCCAACTGCTGCTGGCGGCTGAGGTGGTGCACACCGTCGCGCTCGTGGAGTCGGCAACACTCACGAAGGCCGCCGCTTCCCCGCGTGACCTGTGGAACGGCGTCGGCATCATTGCCGCCACTGCTGTCCTGCGTGTCTTCCTGACGGAGTTCCTCGGCCTCGAGATCCGCCGCGTCGAGCGCGGTCAGCGCGCGGAGTGACCCGACCCGCGCACAGCCACGGCCAACTCTTTGGGCACTAGCGGCCCCCTAGGAACCACCACTGCCCAAAGAGGCGGCGGAGCGGAGCCGACGAAGCGTTCCCCATCGAGACCGCCACCGAGCCCGCACCCGGAACCGACGTGTCGAGTTGTGGCGCCCTCGGCCAGGCCGGCGTCGAGGCGACCACCAAGGTCACTTTGCAGCATGCGCTCGGCGATCGGGCGCTGCTCGACTACGGCGCCGTTCCCCACGCGCCGCCGTCCGGGTAACGAAACGACCCGCGTTACTTGGCGCCCTGGCCGTCGTCGACTTTGATGATGGTGCCGGTGACGAACTCGGAGGACGGGGCGCACAGGTACAGCAGCGTCGAGTCGAGTTGGGCGGGGTCGCCGAGACGCTTGCGGGGCGAGAACTTCTCGGCGAAGTTGCCGCCCATGCGCTCCATCATCCCGTCCATCATCTCGGAGGCGAACGCGCCGGGGGCGATGCCGTTCACGTTGATGTGGAACTTGGCCCACTCGACCGACAGCGCCTCGGTCATGCGGTTCACCGCCGCCTTGGTGATCGAGTACAGCGCGGCGCCGTCGCCGCTGTAGGAGAACGCGCCGACCGACGAGATGTTCACGATGCGACCCGGCAGCTTCGCCTCGATGAGACGACGCGCCACCTCGCACGACAGCAGGTAGGGGGCGCGCACGTTGGTGTCGAGCACTCGGTCGATCAATTCGAGCGACATCTTGGTGGCGCGCGCCGCGTCGGGGATGCCGGCGTTGTTGACAAGGATCGTCACGGTGCCGAACGCGGCTTCGGCGTCGTCGACGGCGCGCACGATGTTGTCGGCGTCGGTCACGTCGAGGACGGTCGAGGCTGCCGCGTGCCCGCGCCCGTTGATGAGGCCCACGAGTTCGTCGAGACGATCGGCACGCCTTCCCGCGGCGACGACCTGCGCGCCGGCGGCCGCGAGGGTCTGGGCAAACCGGTGGCCGAGGCCCGACGTGGCGCCCGTCACGAGCGCGACCTGCCCGGTCAGGTCAGCGTTGTTGTTGGGCAGCGGGAAAGTCATGCACCGAACCTAGCTATTCGCCGATGGCACACACGTGGCCGCCGGTGACGCGCACGAGGTCGTCGGGCGCGATGGCGAACACGTCGGTCCAGGTGCCGGCGGCGGCCCATACCTCGTCGAAGCGCAATAGCGATTCGTCGACGTAGATCGGCAGGTCGTGCCCGAGGGGCGGCACACCGCCGATGGGAAAGCTGGTGGCGGCGCGCACGGCGTCGGCATCGGCGCGGCGCACCTTGCCCCCGCCGCACGCGGCGGAGAACCTCTTCTCGTCGAGGCGGCGGTCGCCCGCCACGAGCGCCATCGTCGGCTGATCGTCGACGAGAAAGACGAGCGACTTCACGATCTGGCCGACGTCGACGCCGATGGCGTTGGCCGCGTCGACGGCGGTCTTCGTGCCTTCGGGAAACGAGCGCACGTCGATCGACAGCCCCTTGGCCGCGGCGGCGTCGACGACGGTCTTGACGTTGCGGTGCATCGCGCCAGTTTGCTCGCCGCAGTAGACAGGCGCCGGTGAGTAACGCGTTGGTGGTCGTGCGCCACGGCGAGACGGAATGGTCGGCGACGGGCCGGCACACGAGCACGACCGACGTCCCGCTCACCGACACCGGCCGCACCCAAGCACAAGCGCTTGCACCGGTGCTCGCGGCGCGCCGCTTCGCCGAAGTCCTCACCAGCCCGCGGCGCCGCGCCGTGGAGACCGCCGGCCTCGCCGGCTTCGGCGACGCCGCCGTCGATGACGACCTCGTCGAGTGGGACTACGGCGCCTACGAAGGCCGCACCACCGCCGACATCCGCGTCGAGGCGCCGCAGTGGAACGTCTGGGACGACGGCGCGCCCAGCGGTGAGCCCGCCGCGCGCATCGCGGCGCGCGCCGATCGCATCGTCGCCCGCGCCCGCAGCGCCGCCGGCGACGTCGTCGTGTTCTCGCACGCTCACTTCCTGCGCGTGCTGGCGGCGCGCTGGCTCGGCCTCGACGTCGCCTTCGGCCGCTACTTGTTCCTCGACGCCGGCAGCGTCGGCGAACTCGGGTGGGAACGCGAGCAGCCCGTCGTGCGCTCGTGGAATCACACGCCCGCCGCCCTACTGTGACCCGCATGGTTTCGGAACTGTTCGACCCCGCGGCGTGGGACGAAGTCCCCGGCTTCGCCTTCGAGGACATCACGTATCACCGCGCGAAGGACCAAGGCACGGTGCGCGTGGCGTTCAACCGACCCGAGGTGCGCAACGCCTTCCGGCCCAAGAGCGTCGACGAGCTCTACACCGCTCTCGAACACGCCCGGCAGCAGACCGACGTCGGCTGCGTGTTGTTGACCGGCAACGGCCCGTCACCCAAAGACGGCGGCTGGGCGTTCTGCTCGGGCGGCGACCAACGCATCCGCGGTAAGGACGGCTACAAGTACGCCGAGGGCGACACGGCCGAGACGGTCGACCCCGGCAAGCTCGGCCGCCTCCACATCCTCGAAGTGCAACGCCTGATTCGTTTCATGCCGAAGATCGTGATCTGCGTCGTGCCCGGCTGGGCAGCCGGCGGCGGCCACAGCCTCCACGTGGTCTCCGACCTCACCATCGCGTCGCGGGAGCACGCCCGCTTCAAGCAGACCGATGCGGATGTCGCGTCGTTCGACGGCGGCTTCGGCTCGGCGTACCTGGCGCGCCAGGTCGGCCAGAAGTTCGCGCGGGAGATCTTCTTCCTCGGCCAGGAGTACTCCGCCGAGGAGATGTTCCACATGGGCGCGGTCAACAAGGTCGTCGACCACGCCGACCTCGAGAAGGTGGCCCTCGAGTGGAGCGCCCTCATTAACGGCAAGAGCCCGATGGCCCAGCGCATGTTGAAGTACTCGTTCAACCTCATCGACGACGGCCTCGTCGGCCAGCAGGTGCTGCTGGGCGAGACGACCCGCCTGGCGTACATGACCGAGGAAGCCGCCGAGGGTCGCGACGCGTTCTTGGAGAAGCGGGCGCCCGACTGGTCGCCCTTCCCCTGGCGTTACTGAGCTAACCCGCACCCAACCCGTACGCGGATTGTGCCCGGGACGGGCACAATCCGCGAACCGGTTGCGGGTTCTACTAGAACACACGGCGAACAAGGGGAGAAACTCATGAAACGAGCGACAACCATCGTTGCCGTCGTAACCGCCCTCGCACTCGCGATGTCCGCGTGCGGGAAGTCCGACGACAACAAGGCCGCCACCACGACCACGAACGGCAAAGCCCCGACGAAGGTCAACGTGCAGGCGGGCGTAAACGACCCTAAGGACCGCAACATCGCGGTGCTGGCGTTCCTGCCCGCGTCGGTCACCGTGAAGGCGGGTTCGTCGATCGAATGGAAGGTGCCCGGCCCCGAGCCGCACAGCATCACGTTCCTGCCGACGGGGCAGACGCCGCCGCCGCCGAGCGATCCGGCGAACGCCGCCCTGCGCGCCAAGTCCACGACAGGCGCCTACGACGGCAGCCAGACCTTCAGCTCGGAGCTGATTCCCCAGGGACCGGATCCGGCGACCTACTCGGTGTCGTTCCCCAAGGAGGGCACCTTCACCTACCAGTGCCTCATCCATCCGGGCATGACGGGCACGGTCAAGGTCGTCGCCGACGACGCGTCGGCCGAGCAGCAGTCGGCGATCAACAAGCGGGCCATCACCGAGGAGCAGCAGTGGCTCGCCGAAGGCCGCGCCGCCAAGAAGAAGCTGACCGACACCCCGCTGCAGAAGACGGCCAACGCGGACGGCTCGACCACCTGGACCATCGAGATGGGCGTCGACACACAGCACACATCGGTCCTCGCGTTCCAGCCGGCGAGCGCCGACATCAAGGCGGGCGACAAGGTGACGTTCATCAACAACTCCGCAGCGCCGCACACCGCGAGCTTCAAGGGATCGGGAACGCTGCCGCAGAACCCCGAGTCGACCGAGGCCCAAACGCCGTCGCCGGGTCCGAGCCCCCAGACGCTCACGGCGACGGGGACGTTCAACTCCGGACTGCTGCCACCCAACGTGCCGCCGGGTTCGGGGCCGCCGGCGGCGGCCCGCAGCTTCACCTTCAACGTCCCGGCGGCGGGTGAGTACAGCTACATCTGCATCTTCCACAGCCCGAGCGGCATGGGCGGCACGATCAAAGCCAGCTAGCGCACTACCGCATGCGTGAAAAGGGCCGGGCGTGTGCCCGGCCCTTTTCGCGGGTAGCCGCGAACCATGAGTGAGCCGCGACCCCCAGCGCCCGCACCGATCCCCGAGGACAACCTGCCCGGGCATCACCCCGAGGTGGAGCAGGACAAGCCGAAGGGTCCGCCGCCGAAGCGCAAGCTGCACCATCTCAAGCAGCCGCTGCGCCGCCGCGAGATGTTCGCCCTCACCAGCCACCTGTTCGGGGTGACCGACGAGAACGGCTACGTCGAGGTCGACGAAGACAAGCTCGAGATCCACTTCGGGCCGTGGCAACTCGAGACACCGCTGAGCAACATCGTGAGCGCCGAGGTGACCGGTCCCTTCGAGTGGTGGAAGGTGATCGGCCCACCCCACGTGTCGTTGCGCGACCGCGGCGTCACCTTCGCCACCACCAACCGTGGCGGCGTGTGCATCAAGTTCCGCGAACCGGTGAAGGCCGTCGACCCCGTCGGACTGCTCAAGCACCCGGGCGCGACAGTGACCGTCACCGAACCCGAGGCGCTCGTCGAGTTCCTCCAGGAGCGCGTCGCCGCCTAGTGATCAGATCCCGACGTTGGTGCCCACCGGCGTCTCGTCGATGATCTGGTCGAGGTACTCGGAGAGCCCCGCGCCCTTGAGGTCGCCGTAGGACCAGTGCGTCATGCCTTCGGTAATGCGGGTGACCATGCCCTCGCGACGGTTGCGCAGCGGGATGGTGGACCACACGTCGCCCTTCACGTCGTACACGTGGTCGTCGGTGGTGACGATGACGTGGTTGGCCGTGGGGAACCAGTCGGCGTCGTAGTCCGACGTCAGCTCGACCTTGCGGATCGGCACGGCGCGGTCGTCGCCGTAGCGGTCGAGGTCGTAGAGGAAGCCGTGGGCGCCGCGGGCGTCGGGGTCTTCCTCGTTGCCGGCGACGGTCAGCGCAAAGCCGAGCTTCGGGCCGAGGTTCACCGTCAGCCAGCGATACCAGTACACGTTCTGCCAGAAGCGCGGGCCCCACGAGTGGTCGCGCAGGCCGTACGCGTTGGTGAGGTTGAACGTCTGGTCGCCGACGACGATCGTGCCGGTGCTCTCCATGTGCTGCTCGGTATGGCCACGGGCGAACATCTTCTCGGGGTCGAGATCCGGCTTTTCTTCGCCCTCTTCCCATTCCGGCTCGCCGCCCCACGCCGGGCCGACGTTCTTCAGATGCAGGTCGATCGTGCACCCGACGAAGGGGTTGTTCTGGAACGCCTCGCGTGGGTTGGCCATCTCGCGGGGGTGCTTGAGCACGCACACGTGGCCGCCGTAGGTGATGCGGTGTTCCTCGTAGGGCTTGAGCACCTCGAACTTGAGGCCGCCGGCGTTGTGCTCGGTGTGGCCCTCGATCTTCGGCTTCTTGTAGATGAAGGCGACGGAGCCGTCGGGCAGGTACAGGCACACCGTGAGCTCCGCGTAGCCGCCGTCCTCGTTGGGCCGGTTGCCCATCCGCACCCAACCGCCCATGTTCAGCTTCTGGTCGAAGAAGTTGTAGTAGCGGCTCTCGTTGAAGTTCGACACGTCCTCCGGAGCGTGGAGATAGTCGTCTTCGAGTTCCCGTCGCATGCGCACCATGCGGCGCACCCTAGTCAGCGCGCTGGCTGAAACAACTCGACGAAATTGCCGGCGGGATCGATGGCGAGCACCTGCGCGCCACCGGGGCCGGTCACGATCTCGTTGCGAAAGCGCACGCCGGCAGCCTGCAGCCGCGCCACGTCCGCGGCGACGTCGTCGACGATCAGGTGGATGCGGTTCCACCCGCCGGGGACGGGCGTCTCGCCGTCGGCCATGGGTCGACCGGCCGAGCTCGCCGGGCCGCTCAGCAGCAGCCGCAGGTTCCCGCGCGTGACGTCGGCGAAGGCGGGCGACTGGATGCCGACGGTGAAGCCGAAGTGGGTCGTGTAGAAGTCGACCGCGGCGTTGACGTCGTCGACGAGGTAGCGGACGTTGACGGTGGTGTCGTTATCCATGGGTCGCTCCTAGGCGGGAGATGAGGTGGCGGATGCGCCCTTCGAGATCGTCGGCGACCGCCTCGAAGGCGGCGCGGTGGCCGTCGGCGGCGGGATCGGGAATGCTCCAGTGCGCCACCGCCCCGTCGCCGGGGAACTCGGGGCACACCTCGCGCACCTTGTCGCACAGCGTGACGACGGCGTCGAACGCGTCGCCGGTGAACCGGTCGAGATGCTTGGTGGCGTTACCCGAGATGTCGATGCCGCGGGCGGCCATCACGGCGACGGCGTGCGGGTGCAGCACTTTGGGCGCGCTGCCGGCGCTGCGAGCGACGATCGTGTGGTCGGAACGCTCGACGAGCAGTGCCTCGGCCATCTGCGAGCGCGCGCTGTTACCGGTACACAGGAACAGGACACGCGGCTTCGGGCCCCGGCCGCGCCTGGGAGCCGGGGGGATGATCCCGAGGCGCAGGCCGGGGTCGAGGGCGGCACCCGCGGCTTGGAGCACGGCGGCGCAGCGGTCGAGATCGACGCGGTAGTACGCGTCGCGGCCGTCGAAGGAACTGCGGCGCGACGACACGAGGCCGGCGGTGCGCAACTCACGCAGGTGGTACGAGACGAGGTTCTGGGGCTGGTCGAGAAGCCGGGTCAGTTCGCCGACGCGTCGATCACTCGCCGCGAGGTGGTGCAGCAGCTGCCAGCGGTTCGGATCGGCGATCACGGCGAGCTGCGTCGGCACCACGCTCCGGAGATTACATCAGTTGTAGCTGATATATCAAGGCCGTTTGATGGATCGCATGCGCGCTTCGGCGCGCTGCTCGGCCACCCGCTCGGGCAGCAGCCCTTCGGAGTCGGCCGCGGCGAGGACGTCGCGCGTCGTGTCGAAGATCGCTTCGGTCTTGGCGCGGGCGTCGGCCTCGGAATATCCGCAGATCTCGGCGCCCACCTGGATGATGCCCCCGGCGTTGGCCACGAAGTCGGGGACGTAGGCGATGTTGCGATCGGCGAGCAGCTGGGCGACGTCGGGTGTCGCCAGTTGGTTGTTGGCACCGCCGCACACGATGCGCGCCGAAAGCCGGCCGACGGAATCGACCGACAGCGAGCCGCCGAGGGCGCACGGCGCGAACACGTCCATCGGTTCGTCCAATAACGCGTCGGGCGCGACGACGTCCACGCCCGCCACGCGGGCAACGGCCGCGTCGTCTACATCCGTGATCACCACCGAAGCACCGTCTCCCAACAAGTGGGCGGCGAGGCGAGACCCCACCTTCCCGGCGCCTTCGATGGCGACGCGGCGCCCGGCGAGCGACGCCTCTCCCCACACGTGCGCCGCGGCGGCGCGCATGGCGGCAAACACGCCGACAGCGGTGAGGATCGAAGAGTCGCCGGCGCCGCCGTGGGATGGCGAACCTCCGGTGACGAAGTCGCACCGCTGCGCCAGCACGTCCATGTCCTCGACGTAGGTGCCGACGTCGCACGCCGTGTAGTAACGCCCGCCGAGCGACTGGAGGCAGTCGGCGTAGGCGAGCAGCAGCGCCTCGGTCTTGTCGCGCGCCGGGTCGCCGATGATGACGGCCTTGCCGCCGCCGAGGTCGAGCCCGGCGCACGCCGTCTTGTACGCCATTGCCTGCGACAGGTCGAGCACGTCGGCCAGCGCCGCGTCCTCGGACGCATACGGACGAAAGCGCGTGCCGCCGCACGAGGGCCCGAGCGCCGTCGAGTAGATGGCGACGATGGCGCGCAGGCCGACGGACGGCTCGTTGACGAAGACGACTTCCTCGTGACCGCGCAAACGGTCGAACACGCTCACGCCGAGAGTTCGCGGCACAGCGCCACGAACAGGTCGACGTGGGTGCGTACCCGCGCCGCGCCGTCGCCGCTGCGCCACCCCGTCTCCAAAGTGATCTCGGGGATGCCGCGGGCGGCGGCGAAGGCGTTGACCGCCTGCATCTTGAGCGTCGCCTCCCACACCCGCAGCACCGTGCGCTGGAACGGGCTCGACGCCGAGAGGCCCGGCGGCCGCAGCGGCAGACCGAAGTAGTCCTTGGTGGCGAGCGTGGTTCCGCCGGCCGCGAGTGCGTCGAGCAGCCGCCGCGCCAGATCACCGTCGACGTAGGGGTTGGCGAAGATGAACGCTGCGGCCTGGGGCCCTTCGTGCAACGAGAGCACGAAGTGCGGGTCGAAGTCGTCGAAGGCGGCGCGCACGACGCGTGCTTCTTCGGTGCGGAACTGCAGGAAGTCGCGGTTGATGTCGTAGCCGTCCGCGTTGAAGCGCGAGAACTCGGCGGCGCCGACGGGATTGGTGGGCGTGAGGACGCGCACCGCGACGGCGCCGGCGGGGTCGAAGCGGTCGAGGATCTCGGGGACCGACACGATGCCGGCCTGCTCGTTGCCATGGATGCCCGAGACGACCAGGAGTCGCTGCGGCGCGTCGACGTTGCGCGACGAGACGGAGAACATCGGCCGCGCCGTGTCGCGGTAGGCCAGGCGCGCCACCTCGACAACGTCGAAGCGATCACCGAAACCGGCGATCGTGAGCGCGAACGCATCGGGTTCGTAGCCGAGCGAGACGACGTCGAGATCGTCGTCGGACGCCGGGTAGTCGTAGGCGCGCTGCTTGAGGTGCAGGCGCACGAAGGCGCGGACTTCGTCGAGGCTCGGCACGCACCGCAGCGTACGTCCCCCGCTTTTGGTCCGTTTCAGCCACAAAGACCGTGGCTCAGACGGACCAAAAGCGTGGTTTACAGCAGCGAAGCGAGGTCGAGGTCGTCGACGGCGCGCGAGAACCGCTCGTTCATCTTGTCGATGAGCAGGCGCTGGCGCGGGTCGTCGAAGTCCATGCCGCGGCTGGCGACGATCGGGTACACGAGGCAGAACAGCGCCGCCTTGCGGTAGTCCTCCCACGCATCGGCGAGGTCGTCGGCGGCCACGCCGGCCGACCGCAGGCCGTCGACCCAGCGGTCGAACAGCGCACGCTCGCTGGCCGCGGCGACGTGCGGTTCGAGCGTCTGGGTGATCATGTAGGCGAGGTCGTAGGCGCCGACGCCCGAGCCGATGAGTTGGAAGTCGAGCAGCGCCACGCTGTCGTCGCCGTCGAAGAGAATGTTGTCGCCGCGGTAGTCGCCGTGCAGCATCGTGTTGGGACCGCGGCTCAGGTCGGCGAGCAACTGCGGCATCGCCGCGGTCCACTTGGGCCCGACACGCTCGATGGCGGGCGCCAGGTCCATGGCGCCGGTGACCTTTTGCCACCCCTCCTCGAACACCAGCGGCAGGATCGCCGGATAGATCGGGTCGCCGAGGCTGACAGTGTCGCCGGCGGCCGCCAGCGCGTCACCCTGACGCCACCACTTCGCGTGCCAGCGTGCCAGCGTGTCGACGGCGCGCTCGGCGTCTTCGAGCAGCATCCCAACGGTCTGGTCGACGATGCGCATGGACCCCATGTCTTCCATCACGACGACGAACTGGCTCGTCTCCTGGTCGACACCGGCGAAGTAGGCGTGCGGCACGCGCACCGGCGCGTCGACCGCCAGCTTGGTGAAGAACGTGACCTCGCGGATGTACATGCGCAGGATCGTCGACGTGAACACCGCCGCCTCGTCGAGCGCTGGCAGCTTCACCACGATCGACGGCGGGCAGCCCTCGCCTTCGAGGGTGACACGGTACAGCGCACTGCTCACGCCGATCCCCGCGCCGATCTGCTCCGCCTTGCTGCTGGTGATATCGAGGCCCGTGGCGGCGGACAACCACTGCGCCGTGACGTCGTCGATGGTGGTCGGAAGTGTCAGCCCGTCGCTCATGCGGTAATCCTGACGCATGAGCGAAGAGCCTGACGAGGTTCGCGACGGCGTCGCACTGACCAACCTCGACCATCCGCTCTTCGACGGCGCGGACGCCACCAAACGCGACCTGATCGACTACCTCGACCGTGTCGCCGACCGCTTCGTGCCGGTGCTGTTCGACCGACCGCTGTCAGTGATCCGCGTGCACCGCGGTCAAGACGCGTTCATGCAGAAGAACGTGCCGAAGTACGCGCCCGAGTGGATCAAGCGCGTGTCGTTTTGGGCCGAGACGTCCAAGCGCGACGTCGCCTACGCGCTGTGCAACGACCGCCGCACGCTGCTGTGGTTCGGCAACCAGCGCGCCGTCGAGTACCACCCGACCCTCGTCCGCATGGACGCACCCCAAGACGCCACCCACCTCGTGCTCGACCTCGATCCCCCACCCGATGCGGGTTTTGCCGCGGCCGTGCGCGCCGCCCACGTCGTCCGCGCCGTGCTCGACGACGCCGGGCTGGCGGCGATCGTCAAGACCAGCGGGGCGAAGGGCGTGCACGTGTACGTGCCGTTGACCGCTGGCACGTCGGTGTGGGACGCGGCGCACGCCACCCGCGCCCTGGCGGCGCGCACCACCGCGCTCGAGCCGTCGGTGACGACCGTGGCGTTCATGAAGGAAGACCGCGCCGGCAAGGTGTTCATCGACGCCACCCGCGCCGGTGGCGCGACCGTCGCCGCCGCCTACAGCCCGCGCGTGCGGCCGGGCACGCCGGTGTCGTGGCCCGTCGCCTGGGACGACCTCGACGCGGTGAGCCCGGCGGACTTCACCATTCGCACCGCGCCCGACGACGACCCGTGGACGCGCCTGCAACCGCCTCCACAGGCGTTGCCACGCGACCTCGTCGCCGAAGGCGAGGCGATCCCGAGCGCGCGCGTCGAGGCGATGCACGAAGGCAAGCGCCGCGCCCGCCGGGAGCGCTAGAGCGACAGGTCGGCCAGCCAGGTGGTGAACAAGTCGAACCACCGGTCCGACGGAAGGCCCTGGCGCAGCATGCCGAAGCCGTGGGCGCCGCGGCGGAAGTGGTGGACTTCCGACGGGCGGTCGGCGGCACTCCAGTCGTTGTGCAGACCTTCGACGATGCGCACGAGGATGTCGTCCTGGGCCACCGCAGTGAACAGCGGCGGAGCGTCGGCGGGCACGGCCGCGCCCTGTGTCTCGCCGCCGTAGATCGGTGCGATGTAGGCGACCTGATCAGAGCGCGGGTCGAGGGCGACGTCGACGATGAGGAAGGCACCGGCGGAGAAGCCGATCATGCCGAGCGTCTCGGCGCTGATGCCGAAGCGCTCGGCGTCCTTGCGCACGAGTTCGATGGCACGGCGGCCGTCGTCCGCGCACGCGGCGCGCGCCGCGAGGTACTGCGGCGACGAGATGAGGGTGCCGATGGCCGTCGGCTTGTCGCCGTGCCTCATCCCACCGGCGTGGATCGAGTCGAGCTTGCGCATCGTCGCCTCGAATTTCGCCTGATCGCGGCTCGTCGGCTGGAGCCGGTACTTGAGCACGAAGCACGTGTAGCCGAGCGCGTTCAGCGCCGCGGCGACGTCGGTGCCTTCATGCGTCCACGCGTTGATCGCCCACCCGCCACCGGGCACGACGATGACGCCGTGCCCGTTGGCGGCACCGGGCGCCGGCGCGTACACGTTGAGCCGCGCGTCGGAGATGTTGCGGATCATCATGGTGCCGTCCGCCAGACCCCAACTGACGACGTACTCGGTCTCGGTCGGCACGTTGTCGATCACGGTCGGCGGCCCGTCGGGCCACAGATGGATGACTTCAACGGGCTCGCTCGCGGCGCTCATGGCGCCAGCATGCCTTGCCGGGGCTGCCGCCGCCTAGGAGGCCGGCTGCTCGACGCGGCCGTCGACGTGTTGCGCGAACCGTTCACGCTCGCGCCCGTGGGTGGGGCCGTCCTCCGACCACGGCCAGCCGCCGAAGCCCGTCTCGCGGTAGTCGAGGAACGCCTGCTCGATCTCGTCGTGCGTGTTCATGACGAACGGGCCGTACTGGGCGACGGGTTCGGCGAGCGGGCGGCCCTGCAGCACGAGGATCTCGACCTCGCGCCCACCGGCGCCCAGCGCGATGGCCGCGGTGGCGTCGACGAGCACGCCGGTGTCGTTGCTCACGACGGTGCCGGCGACGTCGACGGTGTCGCCCTCGAACACGTAGAGCACGCGGGCCGTCTCGGGGCCACGCGCCCCCGGCAGCGTCCAGGTCGCGCCGGCGTCGAGGCGGATGTGGAGGATCGCGATATCGGCGTGCGGGCGCGCCGCGTAGGAGTCGGGGGGTGGCGGTGGCGCGATCTCGTCGCCGAGCTGGCCGGCGACGACGGTGATCTCCGCGCCGTCGGCACGCACGATCGGCATGTCGCCGTCCCAGAACATCGTGAAGTACGGGTCGACCATCTTGTCGGCGGACGGCAAGTTCAACCAGATCTGGAACAGCTCGAGCGGGTTCTTCTGCGTGCGGTCGCGCAGCGGGAACATCTCGGCGTGCACGATGCCGCGGCCCGCCGTCAGCCACTGCACGTCGCCGCGGCCGAAGCGCGCCGCCGCACCCAGCGAATCGGAGTGGTCGATCACGCCCTGGCGCACGAACGTGACTGTTTCGAAGCCGCGGTGCGGGTGCTGCGGGAAGCCGGGCACGACGAGGCCGTGGTACATGCTCCACCCGTCCTGGCCAGAGAAGTCCATGCCGAGTTCGCGATCGTCGACGGGTACCGCGGGGGCGAGCACGTCGTTGCCCGCCGGATAGTCGTCGTCGTGATGGGCGCAGAACAGGAACGGGTCGATCGTCGGCCAGCGGGGACCGAGTTCGACCGTCTCGCGCACAGGGCTCGTCGTCGTGTTCACAGGCCTCCCAACATACTTGCGTGCGCAAATATTCCGCCAGGTTTGGCGAAGGCTTTACCTGCTCTGCGGCTAAATCGCCCCGAACCGTCCGTACCGTGGAACCGTGGTTGACGACGCTGCTGTGAACGATCGCGCATACGGCGCCACCGTCGTGATCGTCGCCAACGCGTTGATCACCGTGGGCCTGTGGTGGCGCCACGGCGGCGTCGCCGCCGCCAGCGGGCCCGGCGGCGTGGCGACGGCCGCGGGCCAGCTCACCGGCCTGCTGGGCACGTACGCCGTGCTGGTAGAGGTGCTGCTGATGTCGCGGATCGGTTGGCTCGAGCGCGCCGTGGGCTTCGATCGGCTGGCGGTGTGGCACCGCTGGGGTGGATTCGCCGTGGTGTGGCTGCTGGTGGCCCACGCCGGCCTCATCACCGTGGGCTACGCGCAGGGCGAGCACGTCTCGCTGGTCTCGCAGACGGGCGACTTCATCCGCCACTACCCCGACGTCCTGATGGCGATCGTCGGAACGGCGCTGTTCGTCGCGGTCGGCGCCGCCTCGGTGCGCGCCGCGCGGCGGCGGCTGCGGCGCGAGACGTGGTACGGCCTGCACCTCTACGCCTACCTCGCGGTGGCACTCACGTTCGCGCATCAACTCGCCGTCGGCACCGACTTCAGCGCCGACCCCGTCGCCCGCGCGTGGTGGATCGCGCTGTACGCCGCGGTCGCGGGCGCCGTGCTGTGGTGGCGCATCGGCGCGCCGATCGCCTTCAACCTGCGCCACCGCCTTACGGTGCGCGCCGTGCACCCCGAGGCGTCGGGCACCGTGTCGATCTTCCTCGACGGCGCGAACCTCGACGCCACCGGCGCGCGGCCGGGCCAATTCTTCCTCTGGCGCTTCCTCACGCCCGAAGGCTGGGCGCGCGCCCATCCGTTCTCGCTGTCGGCCGCGCCGCGCTCCGACGTGCTGCGCATCACGGTCAAGGCGCTTGGCGACGACACGGAGCGCATCGCGTCGGTACCGGTCGGGACGCGCGTCTTTGCCGAAGGGCCGTACGGCACGTTCACGTCGCGGCGCCGCCAGCGCCACCGCGTGGCCTTCATCGCCGGTGGCATCGGAATCACGCCGCTGCGAGCGTTGCTCGACGAGGTCCGCCCCGACACGGATGCCGTGCTCGTCTATCGCGCCGCCGACGAGACCGACATTGCCTTCCGCCGCGAACTCGAGATGTTCTCCGAGCGCCGCGGCGTGCGCGTGCAGTACGTCGTGGGCCCCGAAATCGGCGACGACGAGACGGACAAGCTCGGTGTCCCGGCGCTGCGCGCCCTCGTCCCCGACATCGCCAGCCGCGACGTCTACCTCTGCGGCCCGCCCGGCATGGTCGATGCCGTACGCCGCCGCCTGCGCCGGCTGCGCGTCTCCGACCGGCAGATCCACTTCGAACGCTTCGCCTACTGAGGATGCCGATGAAACGCGCCGCTCCCGTTCTGCTCGCCACCGCGGGTGGCCTCGCCCTCCTCGCCAGCTTCAAGACCTCGACGGGCACGGCCGTGAACGCCGGCGACGCGGCGGCCACCACCGCACCCTCGCCGGCGACCACGACGACGTCCACGTCGACAACGACGCACACGACGGCCACGACCGTGCCGACGACCACGCGCCGCACGCTCCCGCCGACCACCGTCTTGGTCCACCGGACCATCGACGGGCCCAACGTACCCAACCAGTTCGGCCCGGTGCAGGTGCGCGTCACCTTCACCGGTCGCCACATCGACGACGTCGAGGCGATCCAGCTGCCCCAGGACCGCCGGCGGTCCGCCGAACTCAGCACCTACGCCGGGCCACGGCTGCGCCAGGAGGCACTCCAGGCGCAGTCGGCGCGCATCCAGGTCGTGTCGGGCGCCAGCTACACCAGCGAGAGCTACATCCGTTCCCTGCAGGCGGCGATTGACGCCAACGGCTAGCCGCCACACCGTCTCCTGCTGGGGCACGGTCATCAGGATCGAGGCCCGCGACCCGGTCGACGCCGCCGTCATCGACGCCGTCTTCGACTGGTTCCGCCTCGTGGACGCACGCTTCTCGACGTGGCGCGGCGACAGCGAGATCAGCCGCATCGGCGCGGGCACGCTGGGGGTCGAGGAGGCGTCGGCCGACGTCCGTGAGGTGTTGCTCCTCGCCGACGCCATGCGGACCTACACCGGCGGCGCCTTCGACATCGGTGTGGGCGCCGACCCGCGCGTGACGCGCTGGGAAGGACTCGGCGTCATCGATCCTTCCGGCATCGTCAAAGGCTGGGCGCTCAAGCGGGCGGCGACCATGCTGCACGACGCCGGGGTGCACAACTTCGCCGTCAACGCCGGCGGTGACGTCATCGTCGCCGGCCACGCGGCCGCGGGCGAGGCGTGGCGCGTCGGTATCCAGCACCCGTACCAGCGCGACCGCGTCGCGTGCACCGTCGCTGTGACCGACGGCGGCGTCGCCACGTCGGGTCGCTACGAGCGCGGCGACCACATCGTGGACCCGCGGACCGGCACGTCCGCCACCGCGCTCGTGGCCGCCACCGTGGTGGCGGACTCTCTTTCGTTCGCCGACGCCGTCGCCACCGCGCTGGTCGCCCTGGGCGCCGACGCCCCGCGCTGGCTCGAAGACCACCCGGACGTCGCCGCGTTCCTCATCGACCCCGCGGGTATGACGACGTCGACGGCCGCGTTCGACGCCTGCCGCGCCGACTAAGCGCGCCCGCCGGGGGACGGCACGCGGGCGAGCGGCACCACGACCACGGCGTCGATCCCGCCGGACGGTGCCGCGTCGAGCCAGGCGTCGCCGCCGCAGGAGCGCGCCACCTGCCGCACGACGGCCAACCCGAGGCCGGTGCCCGGCCGCGACGTGTCGGCGCGCCAGAAGCGCTCAAAGGCTCGCTCACGCGTGGCGGCGTCGAGGCCCGGCCCTTCGTCGCGCACGCGCAATCCGGCGCGGTCGTCCTCGCGACCGATGGTGACGGTGACGGTCGAGCCGGCGGGCGCGACCGCCAGCGCGTTGGCCACAAGGTTGTCGAGTATCTGCTCGACGGCGTCGGTGTCGATCGACGCCCACACCGGTGCGCCCACCTCGGCCACGATTTGCACGTCCTGTTCGGCGGCCACGTCGCGCCAGGCCTCGACGCGCGAGGCAACGGCCACCGCCAGGTTCGTCGGCGTGGTCGTCGGCGGGGCTTCGGCGCGCGCCAGCGCCAGCAGCCCGTCGACGATGCGGGTGAGGCGGTCGACTTCGGCGACCTCGACCGAGTCATCGCCCGATTGGCTCTCCATGCGCAGGCGCAGCGCGGTGAGCGGCGCCCGCAGCTGGTGGGCGGCGTCCGCCAGGAACCGGCGCTGTGACGACACCAGCTCGTCGAGGCGCGCCGCGGTGGCGTTGAACGTGCGCGCCAGTTCGCGGATCTCGGGCACGCCGCGGCCCGTGGGTGCGCGCGCCGCGAGGTTGCCACCGGCGACGTCGGCCGCGGCGCGCTCGATGGCGCGCACGGGCGTGGTCACGGTGCGCGCCAGCAGGTACCCGACGGCGGCGACCGCGGCGAGCACGACCGCCGACAGCGACGCCAGGAGCCACCAGGCGTCGCGGACGCGCGCGTCGCGCCGCGCCGTCGGTTCGCTCACGCGCACCACGCCGTGGAGATCGCCGCCGGACGTGACCGGCAAGGCGACGAAGAACTCACCGTCGGCGTAGCCGACCGTCCGCTGCTTATCCAGCGCCCGCGTGACGCCAACGACGCGCCGCGCGTCGCGGCCCTTCACCCCGGGAAAGGCCGAGTCGACGACGAGGCGGCCCTCGGCGTCGGCGACGATTATGCGGCCCCGGCCGCGCTCGCGAAAGTCGTCGAACACCGACGTGCCCGGCAGCGGCCCGCCGTCTTGGAGCGCGTCCTCGACCAGCGCCGAGACGGACTCGGCGTCGCGCTCGACTTGCAGGGTCAACTCGCCGCGCTCGCGATGCTGGAACAGCACACCGAACGGGATGACGAGCAGCAGCAGCACCGCCGCCGTGATCGTCACGTACGTGGCGACGAGCCGGCGGGTCAACTCTCGCCGGTTTCGAAGCGATATCCGACGCCGCGCACCGTCGCCACCCATTCGGGCCGCCCGAGCTTCTTGCGCAGCGACGCCACGTGCACGTCGAGCGTCTTGGTCGGCCCCCACCAGTGCTCGTCCCACACCCGGGCGATCAGGTCTTCGCGCCGCAGCACCGCTCCCGGGTCTTCGGTGAGCGCGGCAAGAAGGTCGAACTCCTTGCGCGACAGCACGACCTCTTCGTCGTTCACCGTCACCCGGCGGGCGCGGCGGTCGATGCGCAACGGGCCGAGCACCTGCGCCCCACCGGCGGTGGCCGTGGTGCGGCGCAACACGGCGCGCACGCGCGCCACCAACTCGCGCAGCCCGAAGGGCTTGACCACGTAGTCGTCGGCCCCCAGCTCGAGCAGGAGCACGCGGTCGAGCTCGTCGGCGCGCGCCGTCATGACGATGATCGGCACCTCGGACCGCTCGCGCAGCCGGCGGCACACCTCGACGCCGTCGAGGTCGGGCAAGCCGAGGTCGAGCAGTACGAGGTCGGCGTCGGGCGCCAGTTCGAGCCCACCGACGCCGGTGCTGGCGCGGTAGGCGGTGAAGCCCGCTTGTGTGAGCCCCTCGATGACGGGCTCGGCGATGTGATCGTCGTCCTCGATGACGACGACGGCGTCGCCGTTCACGGGCGGCGGTGCCGGCATGCGACGACGATACGGCCTGTGCGGCCGCGCATCAGTCCGCAGCGCCGGTGCTGAGCGTGACCTTGGCGCTGCGGCTGATGCCGGCGCTCGTGGTCCACTGCAGCGTGATCGTGTCGCCCGGCTTGTGACCGTGGATGCGATCGGTCAGCGAGTTGGCGTCGGCCACCGCCGAGCCGTCGACGGCGGTGATCACGTCGCCCGCCGCCAAACCCGCCGTGTCGGCGGGCGAGCCGGGCTGCACCTGGCCGACGAGCGCGCCGGCGCCGTTGTCGGCGTCGGTCGTGCTGACACCGAGGAAGCCGCGCACGCCGATGTGGATGGTGTCGGTCTCGACGCCCTGGCGGATCTTGCTCACGACGCCCATCGCGGTGTTGATCGGCACGGCGAAGCCTTCCCCGCCGCCGCTGCCGTCCTGGAACTGGCGGAAGCGGCCCTGGGCCGCCGCGGTGTTGATTCCGATGACCTTGTTGTGGTCGTCGAACATCGGGCCACCGGAGTCACCCGGCACGAGCGGCGCGTCGGTCTGGATCAGACCGTGCAGTGTGGCGCTGCCGTTGCCCACTTCGTCGGACACGGTGATCGACTGGTTGAGGGCGCGCACCGTGCCGGTCACCACCGTCGGCGCCCCGCCGCGCCCGAGGGCATTGCCGGCGGCGATGACGGAATCGTTCACACCGACTTTGCTCGAGTCGCCGATCGGGATCGTCGGCAAACCCTTGGCGTCGGCGAGGTGCAGCAGCGCCACGTCCTCGGTGGCATCCGTGCCGATGACGGTGGCGTTGTAGGTGGCGCCGTTGTCGGTGCGGGTGACCACGATGCGCGTGGCGCCTTCGATGACGTGGTTGTTGGTCAACACGTCACCGGTCGCGGTGAGGATCATGCCGGTGCCGGCGCCTTCGAGGCCGTTGATCGTCGACGACGTTTCGATGTCGACAATCCCGGCCGGCACGCTGGCGGTCGTCGTCCCGTTCGAGTTGCCGCCGAAGTTGGTCGAAGGCCGCTGCTGGAACGGCCCGAAGCCGGGCACCCGCGACGGGGTCGTGACCGGCGCGCTGGCGTTCGTGTTCTTCGTCTGGAACACCTGGGTGAGGGCACCACCGGCGACGGCGCCGAGCATGGCCAGCACGACGGCCGCGGCGATGACCCAACGCGACCACGGGTTGGCGCTCGCGACCGGCGCGGCGGCAGGCGGGGTTGCGGCCGGTTCGGCCGGCGGGAGAAGAGGCGGGTCGCCGGGCAGCGGCGCGGCGATCCACTCGGGGGCTTCAGGTGGACGGATGTCACTCATGCGATGCGGTGTCCCCACGTCAGGGCGGCGGCGGCAGCCGCGGCGCCAATCAACAATCCGAGGCCGGTGAAGGCCGCCGTCACCTTCTTGCGATGGGTGACGTAGCCGACGATGCGCCCGATGTCGTCGTACACCGACTTGAGCTGGTTGGCGCTCTGGGCGGTGAACGTCTTGCCGCCGCTACCCGAGGCGATGCGGGCCATGCTGGCGGGGTCCGACGGGACCGGGATCGTCTCACCGCGAATGGTGACCGTTCCGGCGTCGGTGCCGAAGGCGATGGTGTTGATCTTCACGCCGTCGGCCTTGGCCTGGGCCACGGCGTCGTCGACCGCCGCGGCCGCGTCCTCCTGACCGCGGGCCTGGTTGGGCACGCCGTCGCTCATGAGCACGATCGCGGCGGGCACCTTCTTGCCCTTGGCTCCACTGGCGACGCCCTCGGCCGACGCCAACGCCACGCGAATGGCGTCGCCGGTATTCGTGGCGCCTTCCGCGGTCAGGCCGTTGATCGCTTCTTTGATCGTGGTGCGATCGCTCGTCGGCGAGGTCACGACGCGGGCCTGCGTGGAGAACGCCACGAGGCCGACGCGGATGCCCGAGGGCAGCGCGTCGACGAAGGTGTCGGCCGCCTGCTTGGCCGCGGTGAGACGGTCGGGCGCCACGTCGGTGGCGATCATCGAACCCGACACGTCCATAGTGAGGACGACGGTCGCCTGCTGGCGCGGCGAGTGCACCGTGCGCAACGGCTCGGCGAAGCCGAGCACCAGCACGACGATCGTCGTCAACAACAAGACGGGGGCAACGTGGCGCTGCCAGCCCGGGCGTTTGGGGGCGACGCTGGCGAGCAGGTCGACGCTGGTGAAGCGCACGGCGACGCCGGCGCGCCGCCGTTCGTTCCAGAAGTACGCGCCGATGAGCGCCAGCGGCGCCACCAGCAGCAGCAGACGGAGGGGGCTGGCGAAACTCATGCGTAGGTCCGGGCGAAGGTGGTGCGGGTGGTGAGGAAGCGCAACACGTCGAGCACCCAGTCGCCGTCGGTGCGTAGCTCGAAGCTCGCGGCGCCGGCCTGCGCGATGTCGGCGCGGATGGCGTCGCGCCGTTCCGCAGCGGCGGCGGCGTAGCGATCGCGCAGGGCGCGCGAGCGCGTCTGCACTTCGAGCAAGCGCCCGGTCTCGGGGTCGACGACGCGCAGCATGCCGACGTCAGGCAGTTCGAGTTCGCGGCGATCGATCACGTGGACGGCCACGACGTCGTGGTGCAACGCCAGATGCGCCAGCGGCGTGCGCCAATCGCCCGGGTCGAGGAAGTCCGACGCCACCACAACCCGGCCGCGCCGGCGATGCGTGCGCTGCAGTTGCGTCAGCGCCGCCGCGAGGTCGGCGCCCGGCGAAGGGGCCGACTCGTGGCGCGGCGTGTCGTAGAGCGAACTCAACGCCGCGAGGACGGCGACGCGGCCCGTGCGCGCCGGCACGCGGCCGATGGCGGCGCCCCCGGCGGTCAGCAGCCCGAAGCGGTTGCCCGAGCGCGCCGCCATGAAGCCGAACGTCGCGACGGCGGCGAGGACGAGCTCGCGCTTCTCCCGCTCGGCGGTGCCGAAGTCGAGGCTGGCCGACTGGTCGGCCACGAACCACGTTTCGAGTTCGCGATCGGGTTCGGTCACGTGCACGTGCGGATGCATCGTGCGCGCCGTGAGATTCCAGTCGATGCGGCGGGCGTCGTCGCCGGGTTCGTAGCGGCGAGCGCCGACGCGCTCGCTGCCCGGACCGCGCCCGTAGGCCACGTAGGCACCGCTGAGCACGCCCTCGATCCGGCGCGTCACGTCGAGTTCGAAGCGGTGCAGTAACGCCGCCTTGGACGCGACCTGCGACGGCGTGGCCGCCGGGACTCCTTCGGGCGGCATCGCTACCCGACCGCCTCGAAGGCGAAGCCGACTTCGTCGCTCGCCGGGTCCTGCGACGGCGCCAGGTGTGGCTGTTCGATGGTGGCGAGCACGCGCTCGACGATGGCGTCGGGCGTCGTGCCCGCGGCGAGGGCTTCGTAGCTGAGCAGGATGCGGTGGCGCAGCACCTCCGGCGCGACGTCGCGGATGTCGCTCGGCATCACGTGGCGGCGGCCGTGCATCAAGGCGACGGCGCGCGCCGCCTGCACCAGGGCGAGCGAGCCGCGCGGGCTGGCGCCCAGCGCAATCTGGGGCGCCAGCGATTCGAGCTGCCACTTCTCCGGCTCGCGCGTCGCCATCACGAGGCGAACGGCGTAATCCTGCACCGCGTGGTGCACGAAGACGTTGTCGGTTGCCGCGCACAACGCGTCGAGCTGGGCGAGGCTGATGATTTCGTCGACCTCGGGGGCGCGCACGCTCATGCGGCGCACGATCTCGCCCTCGTCCGCATACGACGGCTGCTCGACGTTCACCTGCATCATGAACCGGTCGCGCTGGGCCTCGGGCAGCGCGTACACGCCCTCGGACTCGATCGGGTTCTGCGTGGCGAGCACGACGAAGGGGTGCGGCAGCGGCTTGGTCTGGCCGGCGATCGAGACCTGACGTTCGGCCATCACCTCGAGCAGCGCCGACTGCACCTTGGCGGGCGCGCGGTTGATCTCGTCGGTGAGCACGAAGTTGGCGAACACCGGCCCCCACTCGATGTCGAACTCTTCGCGCGACGGGCGCCACGTGCGGGTGCCGATGATGTCGGCCGGTACGAGGTCGGGCGTGAACTGGAGGCGGACGAACGAGCCGCCGACGACCTTGGCGAAGGTGGACACGGTCAGCGTCTTGGCGATGCCGGGCACGCCTTCGAGCAGGCAGTGGCCGCGGGCGAGCAGGCAGATCATCGTGAGCTCGATCATGCGGTCCTGCCCAACGACGACGCGCTTGACCTCGAACAGGGCGCGCTCGATGAGCGCCCCCGCCTGTTCGGCGTCGAGTGGTTGGGCGGCGGCGGGCGTCGTGCGGGGAGCCATGCCCAGCAGCATGGGCGCCGAACCTGGGAGTTTCCTTAAGGCGCCGACAAAGTTTCGTCAGACCTAAGGTGACGACAACTCACTGGGGGGCAACCAATGACCGATACCGATCGCCAGGACGGGTGGTTCACCGCGTCCGACGGCACCAACATCCACTACCTGCGGGCCGGCGACGCCGGCTCGTGGGTTGTCCTGATCCACGGCTACACCGGCAGCGCCGAGGGCAACTGGTTCGCCAACGGCATCGCCCAGGCGCTGGCTGTCAACCACCGCGTCGTCGCGATCGACTGCCGCAACCACGGCAAGAGCGACAAGCCCCAGCCGGGCGGGCCTGGACGGGCCAAGGACGTAATCGAGCTGATGAACCATCTCGACATCACCCGCGCCCACATCCACGGCTACTCGATGGGCGGCATGATCACGTCGCGCCTGCTGGGCTACATCCCCGAGCGCATCATCACCGCCACCTTCGGCGGCTCGGGCGTGATGGAGTTCGAAGACGAGTTCATCAACGCGACGCCGAGGGACAGCGACGGCGTCGACCCCGACGAAGCTCGCGTGAGCCGCAACCTGCGCATCTCCTTCGCCATGACCAACGGCAAGACGCGCGAGGAAGCCGAGGCCATCGCGGACACGCCCCGCGAGTCGCCCGTCGCCAACATCGACCCCAGCGCCATCCGCAAGATGTCGGCGGGTATCGAGTTGCGCAAGGTGAACTTCCCGGTGCTCGCCATCAACGGCGAGTACGACCGGCCCTTCGCCCACACGCACCGGCTGTGGCGCGAGCTCAACGACTTCACCAGCGTTGTGCTGCCGGGCAAGTCGCACCTCACCGCGATCGTCGCCGGCTCCATGCCGCCGGAGTACCTGAACGCGACCGTGCGCTTCGTCAACAGCAACGACGAGTAGCCGAACCGTACGGGTTGAAGGCGCGGCGGGGCGTCAGCGCACGCGGTCGAACAACGCGAACGCCTTGGCGTAGGCGGTCTTCGCCGCCTCGGTGTGATAGCCCGCCGTCTGCGGCACGGCGAAGCCGTGGTTGGCGCCCTCGAGGATGTCGGCTTCGCCGCGCCCATCGGGCATCGCCCGCACCGCCTCGATGAACGGCACGTTGGCCTCGGGCGACTGCATCTTGTCCTCGGAGCCGAAGGCGACGTAGAGCGACCCGTCGATCGAGGGCACGAGCAGGTGGGGCGAGTCGGGCTGGTCCGTCGTGCAGTACGACGGGTGCATACCGACGCCGGCGGCGAAGCGGTCACCGTGGTGCGCCATTGTCATGACGACCGAGCGCGCCCCAATGCAGTAACCGATGCATCCCATCGGCCCGTCGCTCGCCGCTGGATCGGTGGCGAGATGATCGAGCAGCGCGACGAGGTCGGCGTCGACCATTGCCTCGGTCGTGCCGCCAAACGCGGCACCGAACCGTTTCATCGCCTCCTCGTCCTTGCGCATCTCCGCGGTGACGACGAGCCACGGTTCGAATCGGTGATACCGGTCGTGGCTCACGACGTAGAAGCCGCGATCGGCGATCCACTGCATTGATTCCTTGGAGCCGTCGTCGAGGCCCGGGCCGTGGTGGAAGTACACGACCACCGGATACGAGCCAACGCCGTCGGGGCGCACCACGTGGATCCCCATGTCGCCGTCGGGCGTCGCAAGCGTCAGCGTCTCGTTCACGCCGTGACGGTAGCGAGCAGCGCGGCGATGAGCGTGTCGCCCAGCCATTGCTCGTACTTGTCGCGGCTCCAGCCGCGCTCGCCCACGAGGTTGTTATAGGTGCTTGGGCTGGCGATGACCCACATGACGTCGGTGGCGTCCTTGGCCGTGAGCCCTTCCCGCAGCGCCCCGCGCCGCGCCAGCGCTTGGGCGACGTGGCGCTGGTCGTCGTGGCGCGCCTGCTGCTGACGGCGGAAGGTGTCGGCGATCTCGGGATCGGACGCGGCTGCACCGGTCATCACCTCGTAGAGCGGACCCATCGTGGCGCCGATTCCCGTGGCGATGGTGGCGAGGAGGCGCAGTTGCTGGCGCGGATCGCGCTCGCGCTCCATCGCCTGCCAGTCCGGGCGCTGGCGCAGCGGCCCGCCACCCTCGCCGGTGACGGCGCGAGCGCGCAGGGCGTCGAGGATCGCCTTCTTGTTGCCGAACACGGCGTACACCGTCTGCACGGCGACGTCGGCCGCGTCGGCGATCGCCGCGATGGTGGCGGTCGTATACCCCTCGGCGAGGAACAGGTCGAGGGCGGCGTCGAGCACGCGCTGGCGCGTCGCCTCGGCCTTTTCCTGTCGCCGCGTCATTCCCCTCTTGACATCCGTCGCCACACTCATAGAGTAACACTCTATTAATAGAGTGTTACTCTATCGAAGGAGAACCAGCCGATGACCCTCACGATCGAAACCACCGATCTCGTCGCGCGCGCCGCCGCCCTCGCCCCGGAACTGCGGGCGCGCGCCGCCGAAGGCGAGGCGCAGCGCACCATGCCGGCGGACCTCGTCGCCACCATCAAGCACGCCAGCTTGTTCCGCTTGGCGCTGGCCGAAGAACTCGGTGGCTTGGAAGCGGCGCCGCTCACGATTTTCGAGACGATCGAAGAACTCGGGCGGGCCGACGGATCGGCAGCCTGGACGACGTTCATCGGCAACACCGGCACGCTGCTGGCGTGGCTCGAGCCCGACGCCGCTCGCGGGCTGCTCGCCGGCGATCCCGACCGACCGGTCGCCGGTACGTTTGCGCCGCTCGGCCGCGCCGTGCCGACCGGTGACGGGTTCGTGGTCTCGGGCCGCTGGCCGTGCGCCAGCGGCGCGCTCCACAGCGAGCTCGTCATGGGCGGCGTGCTCGTGATGGACGGCGACGTGCCGCGCTTCGTCGGCGACCGCCCCGACTGGCGCTTCGCCTGGTTCCGTCGCGACGACGTCGCCGTCATCGACACGTGGCACGCCCCGGGGCTGCGCGGCACCGGCAGCCACGACATCGCCGTCGACGCGGTGTACGTCCCGGCGGACCACACGTGCTCGCCGATGTTCGAGCCGGCGCGCATCGACCGCCCGCTGTTCCGGTTACCGATGTACGACCTGCTGGCGCCGCTGGTGACGGGCTTCGCCGCCGGCGTGGGGCGCGCCGCGGTCGACCGCTTCGTCGAGATCGCCCAGACCAAGCGGCGCGGCATCGGCCCGACGGTGTGTGACGACGAGTACGCCCAGATCGTGGTCGCCCAGGCCGACCTGCAACTGCGCGCCGCCCGCTCCCTGTTCGTCGACGCCATCGGCGACGCGTGGGCCACCGTCACCCGCGGCGACGCGTGCACGGCGCGCCAGCGCGCGGCGGTCATCGGCGCGCAGCAGCTCATCCTGCGCGCCGGGCTCAACGCCGTCGACACGCTGCTCCCCTTCGCGGGCGCCAGCTCGGTGCGCGACGACGAACCGCTGCAGCGCGCCGCCCGCGACCTGCACGCGGCGCGCCAGCACATCGTGTTCTCCGCCGATGCCATGAAGCGCGTCGGGCGCGTCACGTTCGGCCTCGAGCCGGACGACTACATGCTCTAACCCCACCCAATCGGGGTTGCAGGGTCAGTACTCGTTCTTGATGACGAAATACGAGCCGCGGATAGTGCCAGCCAGCTTGGACTTCTGGCGCGCCCACTTGAACGCGGAGAGCTCCTCGGGCGGATCCATGCCTTCGGACAGCTTGAAGCCGACGGCCCGCTTGCCTTTGTCCTCGAGCGTGTACAGCACGTTGATCGCCAGACCGCTCTCGTAGAAGACGTGGGTCCAGCGGATGCCGTCGACGTGCAGCTCGGTGGCCTCGAGCGGCTTGGCCTTGATCACGATGCCGCGCTCTTCCTTGAGGATCCGGGCGACGTAGCCGACGAGTTTCTTCGCCTTGCTCGCCGGCTCGACGACGAAGTCGGCGTCGTACTTGGTCTTGAAGTAGCGCGCCTCGTTGGCCCGCAGGCCGGCGAGCGCATCGGCCACCGGTGACGATTCGAGGCCCACGGTCGACACGTCCTTGAAATCGACGAGGTACGGCTTGTTCGCTGCGGGCATGTACGGCTCCTTGGGGTTACGGGCGATTCCAGAATTCCAGCGCCCAGTTCGCCAGCGGGATCTGCCCGCTGACGACAGGCGCCTCGAGTCCGGCGCGGCGGGCGCGCGCCGCATTGCCGGCACCGATGATCGACAGCTTGAACGCCGCCAGCACGATATAGAACTCGACGTGGTCGACGGCGCGACCCGACACCTCGGCGTAGCGCTGCGCCAGCTCGTCGGCGCGGTACATCCCCGGCATCTCCGCGCACTCCTGCGACGGGTGGATGGGCGGGCGATCGGTCGTGCCCCAATACAGCATCGTGTAGCCGACGTCGGCCAGCGGGTCGCCGAGGGTGGCCATCTCCCAGTCGAACACGCCGACGATGTCGCGCCGCGTCGACGCGTCGAGCATGACGTTGCCGAGCCGGTAGTCGCCGTGCACGATCGTCGCCGCCGGCGAGGGCGGAATGTTGGCGCCGAGGACCGAGGCGAGTTCGTCGATGACGGGGTCGTCGTCGACCTTGGCCCGGTGCCACTGATCCGTCCAGCGCCGCACCTGGCGTTCGAGGTAGCCCGTGGGCTTGCCGATGTCGGCGAGGCCGACGGCGCCGTAGTCGACGGCGTGGATCGCCGCGAGCACCTCGACGAAGCGGTCACACAGCGCAGAGGCGTCCGCCGCCGTGATCCCGTCGAGCGCCGCCACCTCGTGAGGCACGACGCCGTGCAGCCGCTCCATGACGTAGAACGGCGCCCCGATGACCGAGTCGTCGTCGCAGAAGGCGAACGCGGCCGGCGTCGGCACCGGCGTGTCGCGCAGTGCCGAGTAGAAGCGGTACTCGCGCCCGACGTCGTTGGCCGTCGGCAGGAAGGCGGTGACCGGCGGGCGGCGCACCACGAGCTCGCGCCCGCCGACGCGCGCGCCGATCGTCACGTTCGAGTGACCACCGCTGATCAGCTCGGTCTCGATCGGCGCGTCGTCGATCCCGTCGACGTGGTCGACGATCCAGCGCCGCAACGCCTCGGTCTCGCGCTCCTCCATACCGCGCCCGTTCTAGCGAAGGAAGCGCGCCACGGCGGCCTTCGACGCCTCGACACTGATCTGGAGCACCGCCGGCTCCAGCGTGGCGATCGACGTGAAGCCCCACAGCAACGTGGTGACGAAGCCGATGAAGGCGACCTGCTGGCTGCGCTTCAGTTCGCGGCGGCGCACGGCGCGCTCGGTGATGTCGACGAAGAACTCGGCGTAGGGCGTCAGGTGCAGGTCGATGTGCGCCAGGTCCGGATGCCGACGCTCGACCAGCAGGCGCGACGTGAACAGCAGCCCGACTGGGTCGTCGACGAAGGCGGCGTAGGCGGCGTCGAACACGGCGTTGATCTCGTCGACGAGGGTCGCTTGGCCGGCGATCGCCTTGGCGAACTCGGCGTACAGCGCCTCGACGCTTTCGCCCCACACCAGTTCGAACAGCGCGGCCTTGGAGGACGCGTAGTTGTACAGCGCCATGGCGGTGACGCCGGCGTCGGCCGCGATGGTTCGCATCGACGCGCCCGAATAGCCGCGCGCCGCGAACGCGTCGCGCGCCGCCAGCAGCACCTCGTCGCGCTTGTTCGCCCTAACGGTCCAACTCCATCCCGTCGAGATCGCCGCGCTCGCGCCAGTCGACGAGCAGCTGGTTGAAGGCGTTGATGCCCGCCGCGTACACGCCCGAGCTGAGCCCACCCTGACCCTGGCCTTCGTTGTTGTAGTAGCCGGGCGTGCAACTCTCGAAGAAGCCGAGAGCGGCGGTCATGGCCCCGAAATTGTCGATCAGCTCGCACCAGGCGCGCTGGCCCTCCTCGCTCGGCTCGATCGTCGTGGCGCCGCGGTCGATCGTCTCCTTGATCAGGTAGGCGATGTGCTGGGCCTGCTCGTCGAACATCTGGGTCATGTTCACGCTGAAGGCGTTCTGCGACATGCCGATGTAGAACCAGTTGGGGAAGCCGCGGGTGGTGAAGCCGTGGAGCGACTTGATGCCGCCGCCCCAGTGTTCGAACAGCGACAGGCCGTCGCGCCCGTTGACCGGCAGGCCGATGCGGCGCTCCAGCTTCGTGGTGATCTCGAAGCCCGACGCGAAGATGATGCAGTCGACTGCGTATTCGACGCCGTTGGCGACGACGCCCTTCTCGGTGATGCGGCCGATGCCCTTGGACTCGCTCACGTCGACCAGCGTCACGTTGTCGCGGTTGAACGCCGGCAGGTACTCGTCGTTGAACGTGGGCCGCTTGCACATCTGGCGGTAGTACGGCTTGAGCGCCTCGGCCGTGGCCGGGTCGTTCACCGTCTCCTCGACGCGCCGGCGGATCGAATTCATCTTGCGGAAGTCGGCCAGCTCGACCGCCTTGCCGATGTCGAGGATCGAGCCGCCACCGCTCAGCTCCGACGTCATGTTGCGGAAGATGTCGGTCCAGCCGTCGTTGACGAGGTCCTCGTCGAACTGCTCGCCCGCCAGGATGCCGGCGAAGTTCTCGCGCCGCGCTTTCTGCCAGCCGGGCGACAGCGACTTCCACCAGTCGGGATCGGTCGGCTTGTTGCCCCGCAGGTCGACCGACGACGGCGTGCGCTGGAACACGTAGAGATGCTGCGCGCACTCGGCGGTGCGGGGCACGCACTGGATGGCCGTCGCCCCGGTGCCGATGATGGCGACGCGCTTGTCGGCCAGACCCGTCATGCCGCCGTTCGTGTCGCCGCCGGTGTAGTCGTAGTCCCAGCGCGCCGTGTGGAACGAGTGGCCCTTGAAGTCGTCGATGCCCTCGATGCCCGGCAGCTTCGGACGGTTCGCCGGGCCGAGCGCAAAGATGACGAAACGCGCCCTGATGTCGTCGCCGCGGTTGGTCCGCAGGTGCCAGCGCTTGATGCTCTCGTCCCAGTCGACCGACCGCACCCGCGTCTGGAACCACGTCTTGTCGTACAGGCCGTAGTGCTTGCCGATGCGGCGGCTGTGCTCGTAAATCTCCGGGGCGAAGGAGTACTTCTCCTTAGGCATGTACTCGAGCTCTTCGAGCAGCGGTAGGTAGCAGTACGACTCGATGTCGCACTGCGCGCCGGGGTAGCGGTTCCAGTACCAGGTGCCGCCGAAGTCGGCCCCGGCCTCGATGATGTTGAATTCGTCGATGCCGATCTCGGTGAGGCGCGCCCCGGCGAGCAGCCCGCTGAACCCGCCACCGATGACGACGACGTTCGCCTCCGCGTTGATCGGAGCGCGCTCGATCGGCGCGTCGACGTAGGGGTCTTCCTCGTAGTAGTGGGCAAAGCGACCGGTCAGCTCGATGTACTGCTCGGCGCCATCAGGACGCAGGCGCTTGTCGCGCTCCGCCTCGTACCTGGCGCGCAGCTCGTCCGGATCGAATCCCAGCTCTTCGGTCGTCGTCACCCAACAAATGTACGGTCGTATACCTGGCGGCGCAATGGCAGAAGGCGTAACAGAAGTCGTCGGACGTCGTCACGTCTCGTAGCGTGGCATCCGTGGCGATATCGGCGGTGCTGTTCGACCTGACAGGCGTGTTGACGACGTCGCCGTGGCCCAATCTCACCGCCGCTGCGGGCGGCAACGTCGAGTTGCTCGTCGGCGCGTACCACGAGGACGGCGACCACCCCTGGCATCGCCTCGAGCGCGGCGAGATCGGTTTCGCCGAGTGGTTTCAGGAAGTCAGCGCGCTGGCACAGGCCGCGGGTGTCGAACTCGACCTGACGCCGATGGCGGCGCTGCGCGAAGAGATGGTGGTGTTCCCCCACGTCGTCGAGCGCGTCCTCGAGTTGCGCCGCGACGGTTACAAGACGGCGCTCATCACCAACAACGTGCGCGAGGGCTCGAACCTGTGGCGCAGCCTCATCCCGGTCGACGAGCTGTTCGACGTGGTGGTCGACTCGTCGGCCGAAGGCGTGCGGAAACCGAACCCGGCGATCTTCGAACTGGCGCTCGCCAAGTTGGGCGTCGCCGATCCGGGCGATGCGGTATTCCTCGACGACCTCGAGAGCAACGTCGACGCGGCGCGCGCCGTCGGGCTGCGCGCCATCCTCGTCGGCGATCCGCCCGACGCCGCGCTCGACGAACTCGACGCGCTCCTCGCCGCCAACTAAGCGAACGCGTCGCGCAGGAACGCAATGATGCGCGCCAGGCTCTCCGGATCGAGGTGTGTGCCCGGGTCGTTGTAACCGACCCCCGACGTGCCCGTGTCTTCCTTGAACACGTGGTTGGCGTTCGGCGGGAAGGCGAAGGTCACGTTGGTCATCCCGGCGGCGGCGCGCTGTAGCGGGTCGCCGTCGAGGTGGGCATCGATCTGCACGTCGCGCCCGCCGATGAGCACCAGCGTCGGAATGGTGACCTGCTTGAGTGCGTCGCACGCCGACTCGTTCCACAGCTCACGGGCGAGCGGGAGGTTCGCCGGTGTGTCGAAGCTCAGCAGCACCATGCGCACGCTCTCGGGCAGCGCCGGATCGGGATCCATCGGTTGTCCGGCGGAGTAGCGCGTCGCGGCGGCGCGTACGAGCGGCATCAGCTCGGCACCGCCGGGAACCTGCCTCGACTGCAGCTCGAGCTGCGACAGCAGCACCTCCGCAATCGGACGCCCGGGCGGGGCGGCGAGGACGAGACCGACGAACGGCACGTCCTGCGTACTGGAGGCGTAGTGCAACACGTGCAGCGTGCCTTCGCTGTTGCCGAACCCCGCGATCCGCGAACGGTCGACGCGCCCGTCGCCGACCAGCGCGCCCACCGCGGCGACAAGCTCGTCGAGGTGCGACTGCATACTCAGCTTGCCGATGAGTCGGGGGACGTTCTGCATCGCGTGGGGCCCCGACGCCCGCTTGTCGTAACGCAGCGACGCGATGCCGGCCTCGGCTAACGCCTCGGCGAACAAGCGGCCGCTCCCGTTGCTGCCGGGCAACAACGGCGAGCACCAGTCGCGATCGGTCGGTCCACTCCCGGCGACGAGCACGACCGCCGGAAACGGCCCCTCGCCGTCGGGGCACACCAGCGTGCCGTACATCGTGATGCCGTCGAGTATCCAGGAAACCTCGCGCCCGTCCATACCGGCATTCTCGCCGCGGATCAGGGGTGCCCGACGAGCGCGGCGCAGGCGCGGGCGATCGCTTCTTCCTCGCGGGCGGTTACGACGGCGGCGGCCAGCGGGCTGTCGGCGTGGGAGATCACGGTGTCGCCCGTCGCCGCGGTGTTGCGGGCCGCGTCGAGCCCGAGCCCGGCAAAGGCGAACTGATCGCACACGCGGGCGCGCACCTCGGCGCTGTGCACGCCGATCCCGCCGGTGAAGACGATCGCATCGAGGCGGCCCAGGGCGGCGGCCATCGCCCCCACGCCGCTGGCGACGCGGTGCACGAAGGCGTCGATGGCCAGCGCCGCCCGCGCACTACCCACGTCGCGGGCGGCGACGACGTCGCGCAGGTCGCCGCTCGTGCCCGACAGCCCGGCGAGGCCCGACCGGTGCTCGAGCACGTTCTCCACCTCGTCGACCGTCGCTCCGGCGCGCAGCAGGTGCAGCACCAGTGCCGGGTCGACGCTGCCCGAGCGTGTCGTCATGATCAAGCCGTCGAGGGGTGTGAGGCCCATCGTCGTGTCGACGCTGCGACCGCGCTCCACTGCGGTCACGGAACTTCCGCCCCCGAGGTGACACGTCACGAGGCACAACTCGTCGACCGGGCGCGCCAGCAGCGCCGCGGCCGTGCGCGCCGCGTGCTCGTGGCTGATGCCGTGAAATCCGTATCGACGCAGCCCGGTGGCGAACCAGTCGTACGGTCCGCCGTACACGGCGGCGGCGTCCGGCAGCGTGTGGTGAAACGCCGTGTCGAACACCGCCACCTGCGGTGCGCCGGCGACGGCCCCACACGCCGCGTGGATCCCGTCGAGACCGGCCCGATTGTGCAGCGGGGCGTACTGCGCTGCCGCCTCGATCGCCGCTTCGACGCCGGCGTTGACCACGACCGGCGCAGTCAGCGTCGCTCCGCCGTGGACGATGCGGTGGCCGACGGCAACAACGTCGTATTCGTGCGCCGGGCTCTCGCCGATCGCCTCGCCGATGGCGGCGACCCGATCGCTGTCGGCGGCGAGCGCCGTCTCACGCGCCCACAATTCGGCAGACGCGTCGGCGTTGAACAGCGCAAGCTTCAGCGATGTCGAACCGACGTTGACGACGAGCACCGCCGCCGTCACGTCACGCGTCCCAGCGCCAGTGTGCGACTTCGGGAATGTCCTCGCCGTGGTCGCGGGTCCACGCCCGCGCCCGGAAGCGGGCGTCGACCATTTCCTGGCGCACGTCCGCGGCGCGTTCACCCAACCCCTCGACGCGGTCGATCACGTCCATCACGAGGTGGTAGCGGTCGAGATCGTTGAGCATGACCATGTCGAAGGGCGTCGTGGTCGTGCCGTTCTCCTTGTAGCCGCGCACGTGGAACCGTTCCTGGTTGGTCCGCCGGTACACCAACCGGTGGATCAACCACGGGTAACCGTGGAAGGCGAACACCACCGGCGCGTGCGTGGTGAACAGCGCGTCGAACTCGACGTCGGTCAACCCGTGCGGATGCTCGCTGGCCGGCAGCAGACGCATCAGGTCGACGACGTTGACGACGCGCACCCCCAACGACGGAACGCGCTCGCGCAGCATGGTGACCGCCGCGAGGGTCTCGAGTGTGGGCACGTCGCCGGCGCACGCCAACGCGACGTCGGGTTCACCGTGGCCGCCGTCACTACTCGCCCACTCCCAGATGCCGAGCCCGCGGGCGCAGTGTTCCGCGGCCGCCTCGGCGTCGAGCCAGTCGAACTGCGGTTGCTTGCCCGCGACCACGACGTTCACGTACTGGCGCGACCGCAGGCAGTGATCCATCGTCGACAGGAGCGTGTTGGCGTCGGGCGGCAGGTACACGCGCACGACCTCGGGCTTCTTGTTCATGACGACGTCGAGGAAGCCCGGGTCCTGGTGCGTGCTGCCGTTGTGGTCCTGCCGCCAGACGTGCGACGACAGCAGGTAGTTGAGACTCGGGATCGGCTGGCGCCACGGCACGGCATTGGCCGCTTCGAGCCACTTGGCGTGCTGGTTGAACATCGAGTCGACGATGTGGATGAACGCTTCGTAACACGTGAATACGCCGTGCCGGCCGGTGAGCAGGTAGCCCTCGAGCAGCCCCTGGCACACGTGCTCGCTCAGCATCTCGATCACGCGTCCGTCGCGCGCCAGTCGCTCGTCGCGGGCGTCGATACGGATCTGCCAGTCGCGCCCGGTGACGTCGAGGATGTCCTGCAAGCGATTGCTCGCCAGTTCGTCGGGAGCGAAGGTCAAGAAGTTCGTCGGGTTGGCGCGCGTCACCTCGCGCAACCAGCTTCCGAGCACGCGTGTCGCCTCGTGCTCGCTCTGCCCCGGCCCACGCACGTCCACGGCGAACTCGCGCCAGTCGGGCAGGTGCAGGTCGACCACCTTCTCGCCGCCGTTGGCGACGGGATTGGCGCTCATCCGCCGGTTACCCGCCGGCACCAGGGCGCGCAGCTCGGCGCCGGGTGCGCCGGCGTCGTCGAAGAGCTCCTCGGGCCGGTACGAGCACAGCCACTCCTCGAGCACCTGGCGGTGACGATCGTCGCCACGGGCGTTGGGCAGCGGCACCTGGTGGGCGCGGAAGGTGCCTTCGACCTGGACGCCGTCGACGACCGGCGGGCACGTCCACCCCTTCGGCGTGCGCAACACGATCATCGGCCAGCGCCAGCCGGCCGCGGGAACGTCGCCGCCGCGTGCTCGCGCCTGGATGTCGGCGACGGCGTCGAGACACGCGTCGAGCGCGGCCGCCATCGCCTGGTGCACCATGCCGGGATCGTCGCCGGCGACGACGTGCGGGTCGTAGCCGTAGCCGCGCAGCAACGAGTCGAGATCGTCGGGCGGGATGCGCGCCAGCACGGTCGGATTGGCGATCTTGTATTCGTTCAGGTGCAGGATCGGCACCACTGCGCCGTCGCGCGCCGGGTCGAGGAACTTCGGCGCGTGCCAGCTCGTCGCCAGTGCTCCGGTCTCGGCCTCGCCGTCGCCCACTACGCAGAACACGACGAGCGACGGGTCGTCGAGCGCCGCGCCCGTGGCGTGCAGCAGCGAGTAGCCGAGCTCGCCGCCTTCGTGGAACGAGCCGGGCGTCTCGGGCGCGCAATGACTCGGCACGCCACCCGGAAAGGAGAACTGGCGGAAGAACGCCACCATGCCGTCGCCGTCCTGCGCGATGTGGCTGTAGCGCTCGCTATAGGTGCCCTCGAGCCAGGCGCAGGCGTTCGGGCCCGGCCCGCCGTGACCCGGACCGGCGACGAACACCGCGTCGAGGTCGCGCTCGATGATGGCGCGGTTGGCGTGCGCCCACACGAGGTTGAGTCCGGGCACGGTGCCGAAGTGGCCGAGCAGGCGCGGCTTGATGTCTTCGGGTTGCAATGGGGCCGGCGGCAGCGGGTGCGACATCAGGTAGATCTGGCCAACGGCGAGGTAGTTGGCGGCGCGCCACCAGGCGTCGACGCGCCGCAGCATCTCCTCGGGCAGCGGACCGGGCACGACGTTGAGCACCAGCGGTTCGGGAGCGATGGTCTCGCCCGCGCCCGACGTGTCGAAGTCGGCGGCGGTGTCGCCGCCCATGCTGGCGAGGCGGTCGGTCATGCCCTTATCGTGCCCGCTACCGGAACCCTGAGTCGCGGTGCGGTTCGTAGGGCTCCTCGAGCCGCGCGATCTCGTCGGCCGAAAGCGTCAGGTCGACGGCGGCCACGGCGTCGTCGAGGTGCTGGGGCTTGGTGGCCCCGACGATCGGCGCGGTGATGCCCTGCTTCGACAACAGCCACGCCAGCCCGATCTGCGCTTGCGGGACGCCGCGTGCGCTCGCGACCTCGGCGACGCGGTTGACGATCACTTCGTCGCTCGGGTTGTACAGCAGTTTGCCGAACTCGTCGGTCTCCGAACGCGCGGTGACCGAGTCCCACTGTCGGGCGACGCGGCCGCGCGCCAGCGGGCTCCACGGAATCAGCCCGATCCCCTCCTTGCGGCACAGCGGGATCATCTCGCGCTCTTCCTCGCGGTAGATGAGGTTGTAGTGGTTCTGCATGCTGACGAAGCGCGCCCATCCGTTGCGATCGGAGACGGCGAGTGCCTGCGCGAACTGCCAGGCCCACATCGACGACGCGCCGATGTAGCGCACCTTGCCGGCGCGCACCACGTCGTTGAGCGCTTCGAGCGTCTCCTCGATCGGCGTCGAGTAGTCGAGGCGGTGGATCTGGTAGAGGTCGATGTAGTCGGTGCCGAGGCGGCGCAGGCTGTGGTCCACCTCGGTGAGGATCGCCTTGCGCGAAAGCCCGCCACCGTTCGGGCCCGGACGCATCACACCGTGCACCTTGGTGGCGATGACCACGCCGTCGCGGTCGACACCGAGATCCTTCAGGGCGCGGCCGAGAAATTCTTCGCTGGTGCCGCCGGAGTACACGTTGGCAGTGTCGAAGAAGTTGATGCCGGCGTCGACGGCCTGTTTGAAGAACGGCCGCGACGCCTCCTCGTCGAGCGCCCACGGATGCGACCCCCGCGACCCGTCCGCGTACGTCATGCAGCCCAAACAGATGCGGGACACGTCGAGACCAGTGCGACCGAGCTTCACGTACTCCATGCGCCGTGTTTACTAAACCCCGTGGCCGACCTGATCTACACCGCCAACGTTTCCCTCGACGGCTACGTCGAGGACGCCCAGGGAAACTTCGACTTCACGACTCCGGGCGACGACGTGTTCGCCTTCATCACCGATCTCGAACGCTCGGCGGGCACCTACCTGTACGGGCGGCGCATGTACGAGACGATGGCGGTCTGGGAGACGATGCCGGCCCTGGCTGAACAGTCTGAGCTGCGGGCGGCGTTCGCGGACATGTGGCAGGCCGCGAACAAGGTGGTGTACTCCACGACGCTCGACGACGCCCTCACCGACAAGACGCGTATCGAGCGCGTCTTCGAGGTCGAGGCCGTCGAGGCGCTCAAGGATGCGGCCGACCGCCGTCTCACCGTGGGCGGCGCCACCCTCGCCGGTCAGGCACTGGCGGCCGGACTCGTCGACGAGGTCCGCCTATTCGTGGCCCCAGTTACCGTGGGCGGCGGCAAGCCCGCACTGCCCCGCGACGTGCGCCTCGATCTCGAACTGGTCGACGAGCGGCGCTTCCGCGCCGGCACCGTCTACCTCTGCTACCGGACCACCTAGTCCGGGCGCAGCGTCGCCAGCTCGACGGCGTTGTCGCACAGCACCCGCCGCCGCTCGTCGTCGGAGAGCACCTTGGTCTCGGGCAGGTAGTCGAGGGGCTGGGGCAGCGCCTCGATGTGGGGCCAGTCCGATCCGAAGATGACGCGATCGGCCCCCATGAGGTCGACGACAGTCTGGAGGTCGTCTTCCCAGAACGGGTTCACCCAGACGTGTTCCCTGAAGGTGTCGACGGGGTCGTCGCCGAAGTAGCCCGGCATTTTCTTGGCCTGCGAGCGCAGCTTGCGGAACAAGTCGGGCAGGAACTCGGCGCCGTTCTCCACCGACGCCACGCGCAGATTCGGAAAGCGGTCGAACATCTTCGCCAGCGACATCGACAGCAGGTACTCGTTGACCGCCTGCTCGATGTGGAAGTTCTTCACCGAGGGCTGGAAGCCGCCGCGGAAGTTGGCGGCGAAGCCGTCGACGGCATAACCGTTCGACGACAAGCCACTGTCGCCGGCGTGCACGACGACCGTGATGCCGGCTTCGTTCACCCGCGCCCAGAACGGGTCGAACATGGCGTCGAACGGATTACGGCGGCCGAGCGTGGTCGTCGGTGCGGCGGTGCGCATCACGATCAGCCGCGCGCCATGGTCGAGGGCGAACTCGAGTTCTTCGACGGCCCACGCGACGTCGGCCAGCGTGAGATACGGCGCGTTGAGGATGCGACCCTCGTGGTCGTAACCCCAGTCGTCGAGCAGCCAGCGGTTGAACGCGCGGAAGGTGATGCACACCGCTTCGGGATCGTCCTTGAGGATTTCCTCGTAGAGCATGCCGAGCGTCGGATACATGAAGCAGCCGGCGAGGCCCTGCTCGTCGAGCACCCGTGTGCGGGCGATCGGATCGAGATACTCGGAACGGATCGGCTCGCTGTCCTTCAGCTTGGCCAGCACGTCGATGTTGTTCGGATTGCCGCGGAAGTACTCGCTGAGACAGCCGGGCTTCGAGACCGGATTGAACGTGGCGTTGGCGACGGCCCGGCTGATCTTGCCCCCGACCACGTGATACTTCTTGCCGTCGATCTCGGACCACTGCACGCAACGCGGTTGCAACGCCGGCGGCACGTGCCGGGTGAACGCGTCGAGCGCCTCGTAGTAGTGGTTGTCGGCGTCGAAGACGGGGTGCGCGAGTTCCACCCGACAATTCTAGAACGCGTTCTAGCTGAACACGACCCGGGCGATGGTCGACAGCGACACGTAGTAGGCGTCGCGGCGGGAGCCCGGCGCGGGGAACACCACCGATTGGGCCGGGCTCTCGACGCTGACGCGGGCGCGCACCGACCCGTCGGTGACGTCGACGATCGCCAGCGCGTCGCCCGTCGCCCGGTCGAAGTCGTTGACCAGGAGTTCGCCGGTATCGGCAAACAGCACCAGGTGCTGCGCGGTGTTGACACGCGTGCGCCACGCCGGCGACAGGTCGTCGATGCCGAACGCCGCGAGCACTCCGTTGGCCGAGTCGTAGGCGATGGCGAGGCCGCGGTCGGGATCGATCACCGGCGGGTTCGTGACCGCGCCCGCCGGTTCGCCACTGATCTCGACCGACGCCAGCGCGTCGCCGGCGAGCGCGGCGCGCCACAGCCGCACCGGCCCCGGGGCGACGCCGTTACCCAGCATCGTCATGCCGTTCGGAAACGTGTGATCGCCGTTGTCCATCCACCAGACCGCGCCGGCGTCGACCACCGGATCCCAGCCAAACGACTGGCCTGCGTGCACGAGGTACGGCCGGTCGAGATCGTGACGGGGCGTCAGGCTCGCGGCCGCGGGATCCCACGCCAGCCGATGCAGGGTGGTGACGCCGACGACGATGACGTCGTTGCCGTCGGCGCTGAGGCGGGCGACACACGGCTCGTCGAGTGGCGTTGGCGCGCACCGATCTTCGAGCGTCACCCCATCGAGGATCGACATCGTCGACGGCGCTCCGCCCGGCCGCTGCAGGTCCTTGGTGGCGAGCGACCCGTCGGCGAGCACGACGAAGGAGTTGTAGGGCGCGTCGACCGGCAGTTCACGCGTCACCTCCACGGACAGGTCGGGTGCCAGGCGGGTGGCGTGGCGGCCCTGCACCACGACGACGGCCCCGTCGGCCAGCACGGCGAATCCGCCGGGCCAGAACGGACCCAACGGCAGGTCGGGTGAGCGCCCGCGCTCGGCCAGTGTCTCCGGGTCGACGGATTCGACCCAGCTGACGCCGTCGCCCCCGATCGTGTTGCGCAGCACAAGCACGGCGTCGTCGGGAGCGAGCAATGCCATGACACTGATCGGCGCCTGGCGCACCGCGGCCAGCCGCGCCGAACTGGCTCGCGGACCGGCGAGACCGATCGGGCGTTGCTGGCGACGCGGGCCGCCGTCCTCAGCCGGCCACGGCGTGTCGGCGAGATGCACCCGAGCAATGTAGGTCGCCGCGCGCGGCGCGTACGCCGAAGCGTCGGTGAGGAGCGCTGCTCGATATCAACGTCCTGCCCGCCGCCCTGGTTGGTCGCTCGCACCCGCCGAGGTCGCCCAACTCGACGCCGCCGGACTCAACGGCATTCGCAGTTTCCAGTCACGCTTCTGGTTAGGCGACGGCGAACACCGGGAAGCCTGGAGCGATCGCGGCCAAGTCGTCGTCGCTCGCCCTGCGGTTCACGCCTTCGAAGAAGCGCCCGACCTCCCAGCCCCAGCGCGCCAGATAGGCCCGCAGCACCGGACCCTTGTCGGCGTCGGCCAGCTCCGTCGCGGTGACGTGCTCGACGCGTCGCCCGACGCGCAGTTCGGCGTCGCCGGCGGCGCGCAGGTTGCGCACCCACTGCGTGGCGCCCCGCGGGGCGACGAGGTACCGCCGGCCGTCGACGTCGAGCAGGTTGACCACGGTCGTGCGCGTGACGCCCGACGTTCGCCCGCGCACTGCGAGCAGCCGCGTACCGAACACGGAGAGACCGTGGCGCGCCAACCAGGCGAGCGCACGCGAGAACAGCTCGTCGGACTTGGTGGGCTTGACGTAGCGGGTCGTGAGCATGTCCCCATAATACGTGAGCACTGCTCACAGTCAAGAGCGGTGCTCACATTTCTGGCATGCTGGTGCTGTGACTCCCCGCCGAGCCGAAGCCCGCGCCGCCGTTCTCGCCGATATCCGCGACGCCGCCCGTGCCCAACTGGCCGAGGTCGCCCCCGCCGCCCTGTCGTTGCGCGCCATCGCCCGCGAGTTGGGCATGGTGTCATCGGGCATCTACCGCTACGTGGCCAGCCGCGACGAGCTGCTCACGATGCTCGTCGTCGCCGGATACACCGATCTCGCCGACGCCGTGGAAGCGGCGGTGGTGCCCCGGGGCGACGCGCCCACACGCTGGCTGCGGGGCTGCCGGGCCGTGCGAACCTTCGCGTTGGCGCGACCGCACGAGTACGCGCTGCTCTACGGGACGCCGGTGCCGGGGTACGCCGCCCCGCAGGACACGATCGCACCGGCGACGCGCGTGTACGCCGCGCTGGCTGCACCGCTGTCCGGGACGGCCGACGTTGCCGCGCCCGTCCCCGTTCCCCGCACCCTCGTCGGCGACGCCGCCGCCATCGTGAGCGGCCTCCCCCTCGACGCCGACCACCCAACCGCGCTGCGATTCATCGGCGCGCTGGCGCAGCTGTTCGGTCTGATCTCCTTCGAGTTGTTCGGCCACACGCACGGCGTCATCTCTGACGGCGACGCCTTCTTCGACTGGAGCGTGAAAGCCGTCGGCCGCGACCTCGGCCTCGCCGCCTGACCGCTCGTCCTACTCCGACTCGACGAGCCGATTCAGCCGCGCGACCGCGTCGACGAACTCCTCCACCATCTCGAACACGACGCGGCGCGTCGGCTTGACGGTATTCATGGAGCCGACGATCTGGCCGACGAAGTACGTCGCCAGTTGGTTGGCGCCCGAGCCTTCCTTGGTCGCCACCCGCTGGATCCGTCCGAGCGCTTCACCGACCAGCATCGACTGCAGCGGCATCGGCATCGGACCGGGGCCGTCGGCGCGCTCCCACTCATCGGTCCACGCCGTGCGCAGCATGCGCGCCGGCTTGCCGGTGATCGACTTGGAGCGCACGGTGTCACCCGAACGGGCGCGCAAGAACTTCTCCTTGACGGCCGGCTGCGTCTCCGCCTCTTCAGTGGTGAGCCACACCGAGCCGCACCACACGCCGTCGGCCCCCAGCGCCATGCCGGCCGCGAGTTGCCGGCCACGGCCGATACCGCCCGCGGCGAGCACCGGCACGGGTGCAACCGCGTCGACGACCTCGGGAACGAGCACCATCGTCGCCACCTGTCCGGTGTGCCCGCCGGCCTCCGTTCCCTGCGCCACGATCAGGTCCGCGCCCGCCGCCTTGTGGCGCTCGGCGTGCTCGAGGGCGCCGGCGAGGGCAGCCACGGGGATGCCCTGCGCGTGCGCCCGCTCGATGAAGTGGGGCGGCGGCGGACCCAGCGCCGAAGCCACCAGCTTGGTCTTGTGGGCGAACAGCACGTCGAGAAGCGGCGCCATGCTCTTCTGGTCGACCCGCATGTTCAGCCCGCCACGCCCGCGGCGTGACTGACCGGGATCGTCGGGTAGCGGCGGCACGTCGAAGCGGCGCAGAATGTCGTCGACGAAGCCCTTGTGCTCGTCGTCGATCAGGTCGCGCAACTCGTCGCGCTCGAGCCCACCCGCGTCCGAACCCGCGAACTTCTGCGGGACGAGCAGGTCGACGCCGAACGGTTTGCCCTTGACTTCCTCCTCGATCCACGTCAGGTCGATGTCGAGTTGTTCAGGCGAATGGCCGACGGCGCCGAGCACGCCGCACCCACCGGCATTGGTTACCGCCGCCACCACGTCGCGGCAGTGGCTGAAGGCAAAGATCGGAACGTCGATTCCTACGAGGTCGGTCGCAGCGGTACGCATGCGTTCTGCCTACCAGGTCAGCAGTGGGCGGCGTAGCCGACCGATCGCGTGCGGCCGATGCCGTCCGCCAGCGTCACCACCGACGCGTCGTGCGCGAAGCCCGACGTGTTCGTAAGCGTCTGCACGTCGGGCGGCAGCATGCGCAGGCACGTGCCGGCCTTGACGAACAGCGGCACGCGGTTGAGCGGCGCGTCGACGTGCACGACGCGGCCGCCGTCGAGCACGCGCTGATGCGGTGCCGCGTCGAAGGAGCCGGTGGCGTCGTCGTAGGTGGTGGCGTCCCAGAAGTTCACCCACTGGCCCGGCGGCAACCACACGTCGCGGGATGTCGTGCCGACGGTCACCACGGGTGCCACCAACAAGTCCGGACCGAACAGGTACTCGTAGGCCGCGGCGGCCACGGCCGCGCGATCGCCGCGCCGCCAGGCGACATCCTGGTCCGGGTAGGCCAGCGCCAAGTCGCGCATGATCGGCGTGCCGTCGCGCTGGTACTGCTGCGCCGCATCCCAGATGTAGGGGAACAACTGCGTGCGCAATCGCGTCATCGCCCGCCACACGGGCAGCACCTCCGGGTCCCACACCTGCGCCCGGCGCGAGAGCGAGTCCTGCACCGGCAGCACGTAGCCGTCGGCCTCGGTGCGCATGATGCCGGAGAAGGCGCCGACCTCGATCCAGCGCGTCAGCAACTCGGGCGTCGTCTGCCTGGCGGTGAACATCGAGTGGAAGCCGCCGATGTCGCTACCCCAGTAGGCGATGCCCGACATGCCCATCGACAGACCTTCGCTCACTGCCGCCGGCAGGCCGTCGGCCTCGGAGTCGTCGGTCGACGGATCGCCACCCCACACGATGCGCGCGTTGGGCGCGGTGCCGATGTAGCCGCAGCGCACGAACTGGGCGAAGTCGGGCCCGAACTTGGGCCACGTCAGCTCAGTGCTGGCGCGGTGGTACTGCGTGCAGTAATCGTTGTGCGCTGCGAGGCCCGAGCGGCCGTCGGCGAGTTGCGAGTACGGCGGCACGTACTCGCCGAAGTCTTCCATCCAGCCGTCGTAGCCATTGGTCAACGCTTCGTTGACGAGCGACTGCCACCACTGCGTGGCGCCCGGCGCGCTGAAGTCGACGACGGCGGATGACGCCTTGCGGTACGAGATGTACGGGATCGGATACGTCGTGCCGGCTTGGGTCTTCACGAAATAGCCGTGCGCGTTGCCGTACTGATACGCCCCGTCGGGGTGGTTGCTGCACACGAACGAGTTGACGTAGGTCGTCACCTTGTAGCCCCAGTCGTGGTAGCCGTTCGTCTCCTTCTTCTGTGCGCCGGTGGCACGATCCGGCGCTTGGGCGCCACACGGCAAGTAGTGCGTGTAGGTCTGCGCCACGGTCACTGGCGCCTCGAGGCCGCCCTGGCTCCGCGGCGTGCGCCACGCCTTCTCGAAGTACTCGTCGTTGCCGTGCGGTTGGTACCAGGGACCAAAGAACCACTGCGACGGCTGCGGCTGGCGACCGACGAGGGGATCGCTCGTGACGCGGCGCAACACGTCGGTAGGCGCCGCGCCGGCGTAGACGCGCCAGTGCAGCGCCGGCTGCAACGTCTCGACGCGCCAGCGCGACGGCGACGTGAGATCGAAGCGGTTGAGCCACGTCGAGTTGAGCAGGAACCCGTACCCGCGACTCGAGATTGCCCACGGCATCGTGAAGTTGCTCGCCGGACCAACCGGTGGCGGGCCCTGCCACTGCTTACCGAGCACGGGTTCGGTGACGGGGCGCGCGACACCTCCTGAGAAGGGTCCTTCCTCGTTCCACTGCTCGACGGTGCGGCCCGTCTGGTCGACGCTGTCGCTGCGCTCCCCGAAGCCGAGGAAGCGCTGGGTCGCGTCGTTGGCGAACGACGCGCCCGTCATGCGCACCCCGGCTTTGCTCGTGAGCGTGGCGTCGAACGAGATCACGCCGTCGGACGGAGCGGAGATGCGTACGCGAAACGAATGCAACCGATCGGTTGTGCGCACCAGTAGTGACCCGTCCTTACGCGGCTCGGCGCGCGTGGCGCGCACCCACGCAACGGGTTCGGCGGCGAACACGCCGTAGCCGATCGTCGGGGTCTGCGCCGCCACGCCCGTAGCGACGGCGAAACCCAGAGCACCGACCGAACCGCTGTGTGACGACTGGAGCACGGGCACGCCGTTCTGCGTCACGGTCACGGCGAACGGCTTGTACGTCACCGTCGCCACCATCGGCCCGGATCGGACCACGGTCGCGTCGCTTGCTGCTGCGACCGCGCCCCCGGCCGCCACCAGCACGCCCGCGCACAGCGCGATTGCTACAACCACCCGCCGCGTCGCCCCCATGTCCCGAAGGATACGACGGGCGGCGGCGAGGTCACTCGTCGTCGCGCGTGGCTGCGCGGCCGATCTGCGCCGGTAAGGTCCAACGGTGACCGAGGCGTCGGACCGCGAGCGCGTCGTCTTCCTACACGGCCAGCCCGGCGCCGGCGTCGAGTGGCACCGGGTCGTCGAGCGTCTGGGTTCCGCCGTCGACGCCGTGACCCCCGACCGCCCGGGGTACGCGAGCAATCCGCTGGCGGCGGGAGGCTTCGCCGCGAATGCGGAGTGGCTGATCGGCGTCGTCGAAGATTGCGGTGCTGAACCCGTCGCCATCGCGGCGCACAGCTGGTCGGGAGGCGTCGCGCTGTCACTGGCGCTGCGGCGCCCCGATCTGGTCCGCGGGATTGTGCTCGTCAGTTCGATTGGTCCGGGCGCGGTCAGCCGCGTCGACCGCCTCCTCGCCAACCCTGCAGTTGGTCTGCCGATCATGCGGGCGACCTTCCGGGTTGCGAACCCGGCGATGCGGTGGTTCCTGTCGCGCTTCGGTCCTGCGGGAGAGGCGCGTACCGCCGCCCTCGACGCACTCGACGCCAGTCACGCGCGCGGGGCGTGGCGCGCCTTCGTGACCGAGCAGGTCGCCCTCGTCGACGAACTCCCCGGTCTCCTCGATCAGCTCGGCTCGGTCGCCGCACCCGTCACCGTGCTCAGCGGCACGCGCGACCGCGTCGTTCCAGCGTTGACGGCGGCCGAGCTGGCCGCCCGCCTGCCTCGCGCCACGCTGGTGCCGGTTCGCGGCGGCCGCCACCAACTCCACCGGACGCATCCCGGCCTCGTCGCCGATGCCGTGCGCGACGTCCTGGCGAAAACGCGCTCGTCGTGATTCTCGGCCTTACCGCCGCGTTTAGCGCGGCCACCTGTTACGGGCTGGCGTCGGTGGTCCAGTCGATCGCCGCCAACCGTTCCGCGGCGAGCGGTCGCATCGACGTCCGGGTCATCGCCCGGCTCGTGGCGCAATGGCGCTATCTCGTCGGCCTTGGTCTCGACCTGACGGGGTTCGTTGCCGCCGTCGTCGCGCTGCGCACACTGCCACTGTTCGTCGTGCAAGCCGCCGTGGCCAGCAGCGTGGGGGTGACCGCCGTCGCCGCCCGCCGACTGCTCAAGACGCGGTTGTCGCACGCCGAGGCACGGGCGCTGCTCGCCCTCGGCGGCGGCCTGCTGCTCCTCGCCGCCACGGCACGACCCGAACACGCAATGCGCCTCTCCGAGCCTGGGCCAACTCTGCTGCTCGCCGCCGCGCCCGCGCTGGCGCTGATCGCGTGGGCGTTCGGTTCGTCGACTCGCAAGAGCGCGGCGGCGCTGCTCGCCGCCGGGGCGGGCGTCTCCTTCGGGGCGGTCGGCATCGCGGCGCGCGCCTTTGTCGTGCCCCACCCATGGCTGCACGCGCTGCGCGACCCGTTGCTGTACGCCATCGTCGTGGACGGCGCGCTCGCGACCGTGCTCTTCGCCGCCGCCTTGCAACGAGGCCGCGTCACGACGGTCGCGGCGGTGACGTTCTCCGTCGAGACGGTCGCCCCGGCCTTCGTCGGCATCGCCTGGCTCGGCGACCGAACCCGCGCTGGTCTCGCACCCGTGGCGGCCGGCGGGTTCGCCCTCGCACTCGGTGGCGCCATCGCCTTGGCCCGCTTCGCCCAGCCGGCGCCGACCAGCGAGATCGCTAATCGGTGAGCGGAGCGCCCGCTACACGCTGACGCCGCTCCGCGGCGCGAACGCAAGCAACGCGATGCGAACTTCGTCGCGCGCACCGCTGAGGGCGAAGCGTCCGCGTCTCGCCGCCGTGCGTCGCCCGGCTTCGACCAGGACAGCCACGCCCAGATGGCCGATTGCGGTCAAATGCCGGCAGTCGACCACGATGTCGAGATTGCCTTGTCCGTCGATCAGGTCGTTGAGTACCTGTCGCAGGAAGGACGCCTCTTCCACCTCGATGCTGCCGTGCACGGTGACGACGACACGCCCGAGCGCACGCGAGATCGACAGTGGTCGAACGGCCTTGGAGATGGTCGCATCGTCGATGTCGGCGGCGAACGCCACCGATGCAGAACTGGTGATCGAAGTTCTCCTGTGTGAGTCCGGACGCGGCTCTGAGCGACGTTCGATTCGACCTTTCGGTTTCATCGTCTGCCGCTCAGACCCAACTGCATTAGACGCCGATCGCGCTGCAAGCGATAGGGCCGAATGTCATCGATCTTCGGCGTACTTCTCCGATGACCCGCCGCGCGCAGACTCCGAAAGTCGGCCTACTGCGCGCCGAACATCATCAGCCACTGCTCTTTCGTGCGCGGCTTGTACACGTAGTTGAACTGCTTCACGTCGCCGAGGGACGCGACCGCCGGCTGTGAGTACCAGTGGCCCGCACACACGACAGTGTCGTCGGGCAGGGTGGCGAGACGGGTGAGGCTGTCGTACATCGCGGCGGGGTCACTGCCGGGGAAGTCGGTGCGGCCACAGCCCTCGAGGAACAGCGTGTCGCCCGACACCAGCACCCCGCCGACGAGGAAGCACATCGAACCGGGCGTGTGACCGGGCGTGTGCAATACCTCGACGGTGATGTCACCGACGGTGATCGTGTCGCCTCCGGCATGCTCGACCACATCGGTGGCCGCGATACCCGTGACCCGCTGCACGAAGGACGACTCGTCCTTGTGGACGTGCACCGGTCCAGCCCCGCGACCGACGAATTCGGCGACACCCTCGAGCCTGTGGCCCATCATCGACCCACCGACATGGTCCGGATGGTGGTGCGTGGCCAGCGCGCCGACCACGCGCATGCCCTCGCTCTCCACGAGGTCGATCAGCTCACCGGCGGCGTACGCCGGGTCGACCACGAGCGCCTCGCCCTTGTCGCGGTCACCGATGACGTAGGCGAAGTTGACCATCTGCTGGGCGACCCCGTTGCCTACGGCGAAGTCGCGACCGGACAGCAATTGGCGTATGTAAAGGCGATCGTTGTCGGGCACCGCACCGACGATACCGGCGTCGCGCCCGTCGCCGATCGGTCAGCGCACCCGCACCAGCCGCAGCGTGTCAGTCGCCGGATCGGGGTCGGCGGGCGAACCGGCGAGGACGGCGACGACGTCGTCGCGCGTGACGGCGCCCGACTGCACCGCCGCCTCGACCGCAAACCACACGATGTCGTCGGTGGTCGCGTATTGCGCGCCCACCAGGGGCTGCACTCCCCAGGCCATCGTGAGGCGGCGCGCCGTTTCTTCCGACGGCGTCACCGCGATGATCGGCATCTGCGGGCGGAACCGGGAGATCGCCCGCGGTGTCCGGCCGCTGTTCGTGCAGGCGATGATCGCCGCCACGTCGGCGTCGATGGCGGCACGCCATCCCGCGGCCGACACCGACGCGGTGATGCGCGCTTGCGCGCTCATGACATCGGCGACCGCGCTCTGCTGGCGACCGAGCCCGCGCCCCCACGCCACGTAGTCGAACTCTCGCTCGGCGCGCTCGGCGATCAGCGCCATCGTGCGCACGGCGTTGACGGGGTCGGCGCCGATGGCCGTCTCCGCCGACAGCATCAACGCACTCGTCCCGTCGAACACCGCGTTGGCCACGTCGCTCACTTCGGCGCGCGTCGGCGTCGGCGCGGCGATCATCGACTCGAGCATCTGCGTCGCGGTGATGACCGGCCGCCCGTAGGCGACGCCGGTGCGGATAATGCGCTTCTGGTAATGCGGCACGTCCTCGAGCGCGCACCGTATACCGAGGTCGCCGCGCGCGACCATGACGCCGTCGGACGCCGCGATGATCTCGTCCAGCGCGTCGACCGCCTCCTGGGTTTCGATCTTGGCAACGAGCATGGAGTTCGGCGCCGCGGCGCGGGCCCGCTCGATGTCGGCGGCCTGACGTACGAACGAGACGGCGACGGCATCGACGTGTTCGACCAGGCCGTCGAGGAGCGCGAGGTCCTCAGGAGTCGGCGCGGAGAGCGCGGAACGCCCGGGTGGCAGCGTCACGCCCGGACGGCCCTGGGCGACGCCACCGCGCAGGACGAGGGCCGTGGCTCGATCGGCGAGCACGTCCTCGACCACGAGCTGCATCCCGCCGTCGCCCAGTCCGACGTGATCGCCGACGTGGAGATCCTCCAGGAGCGTCGGCAGGTCGACGGCGATGCGCGTGCCGTCGCTGCGGTCCCTGGGTCCGGCAGGAACGAGGGTGATGACGTGGTTGTCGTCGAGCAGCGCACCGCCCGCAACGAACTCGGCGGCGCGGATCTTGGGTCCCGGAAGGTCGGCGAGGACGCCGACGATCTGGCCTTCGCTGGCGGCGGCCTCGCGAATGCGGCGCACGCGGCCGAGTGCGTCGTCGAGCGAGCCGTGCGACAGCGAGACCCGCGCCACGTTCATGCCCGCCGCGATCATCCCGCGCAGCACGGCGGGCGCATCCGACGCCGGCCCGACGGTGGCCACGATCTTGGTACGACGGCTCATGGCCGTAACGCTACGGGCGACTCCGAACTCCTGCGTGACAGCATGGGCCGATGGAATACCGACACCTCGGACGCACGGGCCTGCGCGTCAGCCCGCTGTGCCTCGGCACGATGAACTTCGGCACCCAAGAGGGCGCGCAGACGTCGGAGGCTGATGCGCATCGCATCATGGACCGAGCTCTGGACCTCGGCATCAACTTCTTCGACACCGCCAACATGTACGGCGGAGGCACGACCGAAGAGATCATCGGACGCTGGTTCGCGCAGGGCGGCCGTCGCCGCGAGAAGACGGTCATCGCCACCAAGGTGTACGGCGGGCGCGACCCGTGGCCCAACACCAATCGGCTCTCGGCGCTGCACATCCGCCAGGCGTGTGAGGACAGCCTGCGCCGCCTCCAGACCGACCACATCGACCTGTACCAGATGCATCACGTCGACCGCGACACGCCGTGGGACGAGATCTGGCAGGCGATGGACCTGCTCGTCGCCCAGGGCAAAGTGCTCTACGTCGGGTCGAGCAACTTCGCCGGCTGGCACATTGCCAAGGCGAACGAAGCGGCGCACGTGCGCGGCTCGCTCGGACTCGTTTCCGAACAGAGCCTGTACAACCTCAACGCCCGCACAGTCGAACTCGAAGTGCTACCGGCGTGTCGCGACTACGGCCTCGGTGTGATCCCGTGGAGCCCTCTCGGCGGCGGCATCCTCGGCGGTGCGCTCCAGAAGGTGACCGAGGGTCGCCGGGGTGCGCAGCGGTTGCAGCAGCAAGTCGAGAAGCACCGCCCGCAACTCGAAGCGTGGGAGAAGCTGTGCGCCGATCGGGGCGAGCAGCCCGCCGACGTCGCGCTCGCGTGGTTGCTGGCGAACCCGGCCGTCACGGCGCCGATCATCGGGCCGCGCACGCTCGAGCAATTCGACGGCGCGTTGCGTGCCCTCGAGATCACCCTCGACGACGCCGTGCTCGACGAGCTCGACCGCATCTTTCCCGGGCCCGGCGGCGCCGCCCCCGAGGCCTACGCCTGGTAGCAGTCGCCAAAAGGTGATCGCGCAGCGGTCAGCGGCCTAGCGGCGGACGCCGATCGCTCCACGGCTGCGCCGCCTCGAGTTGCGCGGCGATGCGCAGCAGCAGATCCTCCCGGCCGTAGTCGGCGACGAGTTGCACGCCGATCGGCAAGCCCTCGGCGTTCCATGACAGCGGCAATGAGATCGCCGGCTGACCGCTTACGTTGAAGTGCGTCGTGAAGGGCACGACCGCGGCGGTGCGGACGACGCCGCGCATCGGATCCTCGGGCGTGCCGATTAGTTCGCCGAGCCGCGGCGGTGGCGTGCCGAGCGTCGGCGTGACCAACAGATCCCACCCCTCGGCCCACCAGAGTCCGAGGGCGCGCGTCAGGCGGGCGCTGGCGGCGAGGCCGCGGGCGAGGTCGACGCCGCTGACCTGCGCACCGACCGAGGCCATGGCCCAGGTGACCGGCTCGACGTCGGCTTCGGACAACTCCCGCCCGATCAACTCGCCAGCACCGAGGACGCCCATGCGGGCGTTGACGCACCAGCGCGCGCCGAATGATCCGCTGAGCTCGCGGGCAGTGTCGAGAATCGGCGGGTGCTCCTCGGCCACGTGATGGCCGAGCGACTCGAGCAGCTTCCCCGCAGCGCGCACCGCTGCCTCGCAGTCGGGATGAAGCTCGCCGCCGGGATTGGCGGCGAGCAGCCCGATGCGCAGCCGACCGGGCTCCGCGCCGACTTCTTCCACGTACGGGCGTCGCGGCGGCGGCGCGATCGCGGCGTCACCCGGGCCCGGCCCATACGTGGCGTCGAGGATGGCGGCACAGTCGCGCACGGACCGCGTCACGACGTGGTTGACGCTCAGGCCGCTCTCGTCGCGGTCGGGCCCGGCAGTGATACGGCCACGCGACACCTTGAGCCCGACGAGTCCGCACATGCTGGCGGGGATCCGGATCGACCCTCCGCCGTCGCTGGCGTGGCCCGCCGGAACGAGGCCGGCCGCGACCGCGGCGGCGCTGCCGCCGCTGGACCCACCGGCAGTGTGTTCGCGAGACCACGGATTGCGCGTGGGCCCGTGCGCCGCGGGCTCGGTCGTCGGCACCAGTCCCAACTCGGGGGTATTCGTCCGCCCGACGAAGACGAACCCCGCGGCGCGGTAGCGGGCCGTCAGCCAGTTGTCTGCCGGCGCGACGTATCCCACATCCTTGAGCGCTTGCATGCCGTTGTGCATCGGGTCGCCGGCGGTCGGCGCGTAGAGGTCCTTGACCACGAAGGGCACGCCGCGGAACGGTCCGTCGGGCAACTGTGGCGAGCGGGCTTCGTCGAGCGCCTTTTCGAAGCGGCGGTGAATGATCGAGTGCAACTCGCGGTCGACGCGCTCGATGCGGTCGATGGCACTCTGCACCAGCTCGACCGGCGACACCTCACCGGCGCGCACCAACTCGGCCTGGGCCGTGGCGTCCATCCATACGACGTCGTCCACCACCGTCACCTCACCGTCTCCTCCGGCATCGCCGAGCGGGCGGCCGCCATGCGACGCACGCTATTCCTTGGCGCCCGTGCCCGGTCAGGCTCGCTGGTCCAGACGGCGCAGTCCGGCGTACCCGAACTCGAGCGCATCGGCGCCCGCGACAACGGCCAGGACCGACGCGGCGGCGCGCGTGAAGCGCGGCGCGATCGTGAGGCCGGCGACGTACGCCGTCGCCACCCACTGCGACACGCAGAACGGGCAGGTCAGCAACTCGCCGATCGCGTGCTGGAGGCCGGTACCCCGCGCGTTCTCGTTCACTTCGCCTTCGCCGATCGCTTCCCCGAACTCGGTGAAGGGGGCGCGCACGAACGCAGTGACGGTGTCCTTGGTGATGAGGCGGCTCAACCGATAGGTGGCAGCCGCACCCAGCGCGATGTCGGCCGCAGTGACCGCTTGGGGCCGGCGAAAGCTGCGGATGAACGCAACCGCGGCTACAACCGCAGACGAGTAGACGCCGAACAACGTGAGGTAGCCACCGAGCGGACGTTCGTCCGGCGCGGTCTTCTCGTAGGCCCGGGTTATCGACGAGACGGCGTGAGCCATAGTCGATTCGTACCCGATCCTCCGAGCGCCGATGCCGACGTGGGAGCTTCACACCGACCGACGACCGCGGAGCACAGGGCGCAAATCTCGACGAGCCGGAGAATCGCCGCGTTAGGCCCCTCAGGCTTCGGGTCGAGCCGCCGATTGGCGGCGTGCCGCCACCGGCCCCCTCGAATCAGGAGACTCGTAGTGACCCCGGAACAAATCCGACTCGTCCAAGACTCGTTCGCCAACGTGGTCCCGATCGCGGACACCGCAGCCAACCTGTTCTACGGCAGGTTGTTCGAACTCGACCCGTCGGTGCGGGCGATGTTCACCGGCGACCTCGACGAGCAGGGCAAGAAGCTCATGCGGATGATCGGCATCGCCGTCAACAACCTCAACAACCTCGGGTCTATCGTGCGCGCCGTCGAGACGATGGGCGCGCGCCACGCTGGCTACGGCGTCAAAGACGAGCACTACGACACCGTTGCCGAAGCGCTGCTGTGGACGCTCGCGCAGGCCTTCCGCGACAAGTTCACGCCCGAACTCGAAGGCGCGTGGACCGCGGCTTACGGAATCCTCGCCGAGACGATGAAGGCTGCCGCCAAGGGCCAAGCCGCCTGAAGACGGCGTTGCCGGCTCCAGGGTCTACTGCCGAGGAGCGTTGGCCACTTTGTCGATCGCGGCCGCGAGCCGGGCGGCGGCATCGGCCGCGATCTCCGCGAACGCCGGATCGTCCATAAGTTCGCGTGGGTCGACGGCGGCGACGCGTGTACCCGCGTCGGTGACCTCGATGACTACGTTGCAGGGCAGCAGCAGGCTGACCGACGGGTCGAGTTCGAGCGCGCGGTGAGCGAAATTGGGGTTGCAGGCGCCGAGGATCTTCAACGGCGCGCGCTCGACGCCCAATTTGGCTTTGAGGGTCGCCGCGACGTCGATCTCGGTGAGGACGCCGAAACCCTGCTCCCCGAGCGCGGCGCGCACGACCTCCTCCGCTTGGGCGGGGGTGAGGTCGACGGTGGTCTCGATGGCTTTCATGACCCGCTCCGGCAACTCTCAAGCCGATCAATGGTTGGGTTTGCGAGCATGTGAGTCCGTTCGTTAGTGGTTGAAGTGGACGTGGGGCAGGGCGCGGTCGAGCCAACGCGGCAGGTACCAGTTGCGCTCACCGATGAGCGCCATGGTGGCAGGGACCAGGAGGACCCGGACAATGGTGGCGTCGAGCAGCACCGCCATGGCGAGGGTGATGCCGAGTTCTGTCGGCGGGATCGGCCCCGTGACACCGAAGGCGATGAACACGACGATCATGACGAGCGCGGCGTTCGTGATCGGCCGGCCGGTGCGCGCGATGCCTTCGGAGATGGCGGTGCGCGTGTCCCCCGTGGCTTCATAGCGCTCGCGGATCGCGGCGAGCAGGAACAGCTGGTAGTCCATCGACAGGCCGAAGAGGAGGGCGAAGAAGAACAGTGGCGCCCAAGCGTCGATGAAGGGCTGGTGATCGATACCGAGCACGCCGGCGCCGAAGCCGTGCTGGAACACGAGCGTGGCGAAGCCGAACGCCGCACCCACCGTGGCCACGTTCATGAGCACCGAAGTAGCCGCGATCACCGCGCTACGGAACACGACCAGCAGCAACACGAACGCCACGATGAGGATGAGGCCGATGGCGTACGGGGCGCGGTCGGTCAGCACCGCGGTGAGGTCGCGGTTCTGGGCCGCCGGGCCGCCGACGCGGGCCTGGGGCACCGCGGCGCGCAGCTCGGCGCGCAGGGTGTCGACGAGCGCGGCGGTGCGGGAGTTGTCCACCGACGTCGAACCGATCACGCGCACAACGGTGCGGCCGGTATTGGCCGGAGCGCTTACGACGCGCGCGTCGACGACACCGCTGGCGCGTTGCGCGACGGTGACGACCTGTGTCGCGTCGGTCGCCGGGGTGGTGATGAACACGGGCGCGGCCGCGCCTGGACCAAAGGCCGCCACGAGCATGTCGAAGCCGTCACGACTCGTGTGGCCGCGGTCGACCACGCCCGCGCCCGGCATCCCGAGGTGCATCCCGAATGCGGGAGCGATAAGACCGCCGAGCAGGACGGCGCCGACGGCGAGCACGGTTCCGGGCCGGCGCAGCGACAGGCTGGTCCAGCGCTTCCAGCGGGACTCAGCGGTGACGTCAGGGTCGGCCTCGTTCTTGGGCACGAGGACGCGGTCACCGAGCGCGACCAAGACCGCGGGCAGCAGTGTGAGCGACGCCAGCGCGACGGCGACGACCGACAGAATCATGCCGAGAGCCATCGACCGGAACACCATGACGGGCACGAGGAACACGGCGGCGAGCGACAGCACGACCGTCAGCGCCGAGAGGAACACGGCTTTGCCTGCGGTCGCCAGCGTGTTCTGGATCGCGGTCACCGCCTCTTTGCCTTCCAGGCGTTCCTCGCGGTAGCGACTGACGATGAAGAGGCTGTAGTCGATGCCAACTGCGAGGCCGATCATCATCGAGAAGTTCATCGACCACACCGACAGCGGCGTCACCGCCGTGAGCAAGTGGAGGCTGGCGAAACCAACGGCGATGCCGGCGACGGCAAGCACGAGCGGGATGCCAGCGGCGATGAGCATGCCGAACGCGACGAACAGCAGCACGAGGCTCGGGAGGCCGGAGAGAAGTTCGGCCTTGTGCAGCGCTTGCTCGTTGATGTGATTGAAGTCGCTCCACACGGGCCACTCCCCCGTCACTTTCGCCTGCGCGCCAGCCGGGAAGGTGAGGTGGGCGACGTACCGACCGAGTTCGCCCGCGGCTTCAGGTCGTTGCGCGTCCGAGGTGACGGCTTGCGCGACCGGCACGATCGCCGTGCGGCCGTCACGCGACACGAGTCCCGCGGCGGGCGGCAGCGTGAGCGGGTCCGCCACCCCGGCCGCCTTCGGCGCGGCGCGCAGCGCGGTCACCAGCGCCCGCAGCCCGGCGGGATTGGACGCGATGGGCGACGTCTGGTGGTAGACGACCACGGGGTTCTCGGCGCCCAGCGCGGGAAAGTCGCGGCGCAGCTCGTCGCGGACTCGCTGCGCCGTCGAACCCTGTGCCTCCCACCCCGCACCCGATAGCGCGCCGTTCAACGTGAGCGCCAGCGGCGCCGCCGCGAGCGTCACCACCAACCAGGCGAGGATCACACCCCGCCGATGCCGAGCCGAGAACGCCGCCAGCCGCGCGAACAGCGTCGGCGGGGGCGGAGGCGGCGATGGACGGCCGCGCAACGGTGCGGTGCGCCGGGGCCGGGTGCCATGGGGGGTCATCACAACTGCCATCGGGGGGGGAAGCCTCGCATTCTGGTTCGATACCCTAGGGGGTATAGACCACCATACCCAAGGGGGTATACGATTGCAAGATGCAACTACCTGACGAGGTCGTCGACGACGTACGCAAGCGCCTCCGCCGCGCCGCTGGACAGGTCCAGGCCGTTGAGCGGATGCTCACCGAAGGCGAGGAATGCCGCGATGTCGTCAACCAGCTTTCCGCCGCCACCAAAGCGCTCGAACAAGCCGGCTTCAAACTCATCGCCGCCGGCCTCACGTACTGCCTCGCCGACCCCGACGGCGCCGCCGCCGACGGCTATCCCCTCGAAGCGGTCGAGCGCATGTTCATGAAGCTCGCCTAACGCGGCGGAGTTGTCGCAGCGGTTAGGCCGTTGGCACCAGCAGAATCGCGACATCAGCGCGGCCGACGATGTCGCGCACGACCTGCGCCCGGTCGCGTTCGAGGTGTTGGGACCAGCCGAGGACGACCAGGTCGATTGCTTCCTCGGTAGCGACGTCGATGGCGGCGCCGCCGACGTCGCCCGTGCGCAGGCGAAGTTCGGCGTCGGGCGCCTCGACGCAACAGCGGGCCAGGAACTCCGCCGCCCAGCTTTGGTCCGCATGACCCGCTTGGTCCCAGAACCGCGGCACCGTGCCGGACGCGAAGACGTGGACGGCGACAACGTCGACGCCGGCGGTAGTGAGCCGGCGCACGACGTCTTCGACGGCGACGCTCGTCTTCGCGGTGCCGTCGAGGGGAAGCAGCGCGCGCCGGAACCGGCCGTCGGTTGGCAGGCGGGCGTCGGGGGCGACCACCAGGACCGGCTTCACCGCGCCGGTCATCACTGCCCGCGCGACATGGCCCGCGGGTCGCGCCCCGGTTGCATCACGCCGTGCTCCAACCGCGACGACGGCGACATCGGCTCCCGCGGCGGCGTCGATGATGGCGGCCGTGGGATCACCCCGCACGTGCTGGACCGGCACTGCGGCGTGCACCGCGACGGCCGCGGCGGTATCACCGCCGTTATCGACAACGTGCAGGGCGCGCACGTCGATACCGAGGGTGCCGGCGAGGGCTTGCGCGCCGCGCAAGACGGGAGCCGCTGCGGGGCTGTCGTCGATGGCAGCCAGCACTGTGGTCATTGTTGCCTCCAATGGTCACCGTGTCGCGTGACCGTGCCGGCCGCGCGCAGCGCGACGCCGTGCACGACGAGCGGCACCGGGCGGTCCGTGTCGACGGTGACACGATCGTGAGTGAGGTCAAGGCGTACCCCGACGCCGTGGAAGCGCACCCGCACGCACAACCGTTTCCAGCGGCCGGGCAGTGCGGGGTCCACCCGCAAGACGTCGCCGGCGACGCGGACACCCGCGAAGCCGGTGACCACCGCCTGCCATAGCCCGCCGAGGCTGGCCAGGTGGAGACCACCGCCGGTCATGGCGGTGAGGTCGTCGAGGTCGATGCGGCTCGCGACATCGAACAGTTCGAGTGCATCGTCGGGTCGGCCGGCGCGGGCGAGCAGCGTCGCACAGACGGCGGGGGACAACGAGCTGCCGTGGGCGGTGCGAGGCAGGTAGAAGTCGAGGTCGGCGGCGAGAGACCCAGGCGGCAGTTCGTCGGGCACCATGTGGTGGGCCATCAACACGTCGGGTTGTTTGACGACTTGCGACTCGGCGACGCGCGCCCGGCCGAGCAACACGTCAGCGGCGACGGGAACCTCGGCGACATCGACGACGCGCAACGGCTCCAGGTCCAAATAACCGACGGACTGTTCGTGACAACCCGTCGCCGCGTCGTAGCCGTCGACCAGCGCGTCCGCCAGGGCGCGCCACCGCGCCGCCTGATCGGGCGCGGTGCCGTCCACGAGCGTCGCCGCATGGCGCAGGTGCCAGCGGACCAGCACGTTCGTGAACGCGTTGTCGTCGACGACCTCGTGGTACTCGTCGGGCCCCATGACGCCGTCGATGTGCGCTCGGTTGTCGTCGTCGAGGCGAATCCGTGATGCCCAATAGCGGGCGGTGTCGACGACGAGGTCACGACCCGGTCCGGCCATGAAGCCGTCGTCGCCGCTCCATTCGACGTAGCGCAGCGCCGCCCACGCGACATCGGAGGTGATGTGTTCCTCGTGTTCGCCCGTGAGGATCGCCACGACGTTGCCTTCGAAGTCGCGAACCGAACCGGGTGTGACCTCCTCGCCGGTGTCGGCCGACTCCCACGGGAAGCGAGCGCCGACCAGGCCGCGGGCTCGCGCGTTGGCGCGGGCGGCGTCCAGGCGGTGGACGCGATATTCGAGCATCGCCCGTGCCCCCGCCGGGAAGGTGGCGGCCAATGCCGGCAGGACGAATACGTCGGCGTCCCAGAACACGTGGCCGGCGTAGCTCAGCCCCGTGAGGCCGCGGGCACCGATGCCCGCCTCACCGGTTGCCGGGGCGCAGGAAACGAGATGGAACAACGCGAAGCGAATCGCTTCTTGGGCCGCGGGGTCGCCGTCGATCTCGACGTCGCACGCGTCCCACCGCGCCGCCCACGCGCGGCGGTGTTCCTCCGCCAGCGCGTCGACGCCGACAGCCCACGCGTCGGCGAGCGCCGCCTCGGCGGCGTGTCGCCCGTCGGCGCTGGACCGCACGATGGTTACGCGCTCCAACCGCGACCGGTCCCCGTGGTCGACGTGGTGTTGCTGCGCCAGCGCCACAACCCGCGCGCGGTCGCTGCGCGTCTCGGCGAACTGCCGACCACCGGAGAGGCGCTGCTCGCGGTATTCGAAGCGCGCCGCCATCCCGGTGTCGCCGTCGAGCCGCGGCGGACCGAGCATGTTGGTTGACCATCGCTGGCCGGGACCAGCCTCGGCGTATTGCACCACCAATCCGGGGCGTACGAGCGACGCGAACTGCGTCGTGGTGAAGCGGCTTGACGGTGTGAGGGGTCGCGTGGTGATGGACCCCGCCATCATGTCGAGCACGTGGCGCACCGGCGACGCGTCGACCGCTTCGTCGGCGGCGCGCAGCGGAGTCAGAGAGGGGCCCGGAAGCAGGCGCACGATGTCGTCGTCGGCCGGCCCTAGACCGTACGCGCCGGAGACGAGCGTCAGGCACCCGCCGTTCCTGCGACCTCGTTCGAGGTCGCCGCGCACGCCAACGGCGCCGTCGGCGAGCGCGAACAGCGCATCGCGGGAGCGTCCGAGCGCTGCGCCCGCGGGGACGTCGCGCGTCAGGGTCCATCCGGCGGGGGCGTCGTCGGCGATCGCGAGTTCGGCGAGGTCACCGACCACCAGATCAGCGCCAGCAGCGCGCAGGTCATCAGCATGGTGGTGCCGGTCGACGCCAACCACGAGACCGAACCCGCCCCGGCGCCCCGCCTCGACTCCGGCCAGCGCGTCCTCGACGAGCAGCATGCGCGCCGGCGCGACCGTGAGGCGGCGGGCGGCCTCGAGGAACGTCGCCGGGTCGGGCTTGCCGGGAAGGTGTTGGTCGGCGGCGACGTTGCCGTCGACGACGACGTCGAAGAAGTCGCCGAGACCGGCCGCCGCGAGCACGTCGCGACAGTTCCGGCTGGCCGACACGACGGCGATCGGCTTGCCCGCGGCCCGCGCCCGAGCAAGCAGGTCAATGGTTCCGGGGAACGTGCGGACGCCGTCGCGGCGCAGCCGCGCCCGGAACAACTCGTCTTTGCGTTTGCCCAGTCCGTGGACTGTCACCGCTGTCGGCGGATCGTCGGGTTGCCCCATCGCCACCTCGAGGTGACGCGACGCCAGGAAGGCCGCTACGCCGTCGGTTCGGGGCTTCCCGTCGATGAAGCGCAGGTAATCCCCGTCGAGATCGAACGGCGGATCAGCCGGAGCGGTGACGGCGAGGAAGGCGTTGAACATCTCGGCCCATGCCTCGGCGTGCACGCGCGCGGTGTCGGTCACCACACCGTCGAGGTCGACGACGACGGCGTCGATCGCGTCGAGGTGCAGCACCGGGTCGGTCACGCGACCAAATCTCTCACCTCGACGGGCGCCTCGCGTCCGACGCGTCTCGCGTCCGGCCGGGTGACCGCGAAGCGTCAGGCGATGCGGCGAGCGAGGACGCGCTGGGCCATCCCGGCGACGAACAGGTCGCCGGCGGCGTCGAGCTTGGCGCCGTACTCCTCGTCCTTGGCGACGAGTTCGGCGGCGGTATCGACCGCGGCGGCGGAGTCGCTTGCCCGGCGCAGGAATCGCCATGATGTTCTCGCTGTAGGAACCGACGCGGGCACGAACGAATTCGCCGCCGGACGTGTGGATCGTCTGGAGCCACGAGTCCTGCGGAGCCGTCGTCGCCCACGGCGTGGCCTTCGCCACGAGGCTCAGGTATCCAGCGTCGCCGAGCAGCGCGTCGTTGGCGGCTTCGAGCGCGGTGAGGTTGTCGACGATGGCGCTCCACGCCAGCGAGCCCACCGGCACGCCGAAGGTGCCTTGCAAGTCACTGTGCGCCGCGTGTCGAGAGGTGTTTCGCCGCGCAACGCCCAAACGATGCGCATTCAGCGCTGATCGCGCCGAGAATTGTCAGCTAGTTGATTGGGTCGTTAGGGGCGTCATCGCTCCTCCGCGATCCGCTCCAGCACGACCTCGGCAATCCGCGCGCCGTGGGTGTCCTGCAGGAAGTGGGCGGCGTCGTCGAACACGTCCCACGTCGAGTGCGGGATCCGTT